>JAEEUJ010000045.1 GCA_016290515.1 Clostridiaceae bacterium | reverse complement strand
GAACATCACGGCTTACGATAACGCAGCCGAGAGAGTTGTTAACCTCGTTCCCGAAATGTTTGACAAGGTTAACGGCATTATCACCAAGTCCAAGAAGGACAAGGCTGTACCCGGCGAAAACGAGGTCAGCATTACCGTTGAATCAGCTGAATCGGCTGAATAATAATTACTTAAAAACTTAATCGCCGCCTGCGTATTTCTGATATGCAGGTGGTCGATTTGCGTAATTTGTAAAGGAGGATGTATATGTCGGATTCATCCGTAAGGCTCCAGAAGTATATGGCTGAATGCGGCGTTGCGTCCCGCCGTAAGTCAGAGGAACTGATTACTCAGGGCAAGGTGCGTATCAATGGCAGAATTGCTGTCTTGGGCGATAAGGTAAATCCCTCAAAGGACAAGGTTACTCTTAACGGAAAACGTCTTGCAGCGGCAAAAAAGAGCGTTTATATAATGCTCAACAAACCAAGAGGTTATATTACCACCATGAACGACGAGCAGGGCAGAAAATGCGTTGCCTCGCTGGTGGGCGATATTAAGGCCAGGGTTTATCCCGTAGGACGGCTTGACAGAGAGTCTGAGGGTTTGCTTATTATGACCAATGACGGTGAATTTGCAAACGCGCTTATGCACCCGTCAACACATGTTCCAAAGACTTACCGTGTTACAATCAGACCGGAAATCACCGAAAAGCAGGCTACACAATTCAGAAACGGAATTGATATCGACGGTTACGTTACCGCGCCGTGCGACTTAAAGGTTATTGAGGTCGGCGACAACAGAACTGTTGCCGAGGTTACGCTTTACGAGGGTAAAAACCGTCAGATAAGACGTATGTTTGAAGCGCTCGGTATCGAGGTCGCAAGACTTAAACGCATCAAGGTCGGTTCTGTTAAGCTCGGTATGCTGAAGCAGGGAGCGTACAGAAATCTGACCGAGACCGAAATCTATTCGCTTATGAAGGCGGCAGGTATGGAGGAAGAAAATTGATTTATTTCAAACCCGATTCAGATGAAAACTCAACCTGCATCAGAGCTTTTGACGGTGAAACCGTTATAGGCAGCTGTATGATTAACGTTAAAGGTTATGAATGCACTTTAAGCGATCTTACTGTTTCACTCAATGACAATCTTCTTGTCGAAGGTCTTATAAGAAGTGCGTTGAATTATGCCGCTAACAGAGGCGCGTATATCGCAAACTGTTCCCAAAGCGAGTTTGATACCGTACTTAAACTTTTAGGCTTTGTAATAAATGACGGCGTTTATTCCGGTGAGATTCCCGAGCTGCTTAAGGGCAGCTGCTGCAAAAATTAATATACAGGTGTTTTGTAAATGATAAAGAGTATGACCGGCTTCGGCAGAGCCGATGAAATCATTGACGGTATGAGTATTACCGTCGAAATCAAAAGCGTTAATCACAAGTATTTCGAATTCTACGCAAAGGTGCCGAGAATGTACGGTTTCCTTGAAGAAAAGCTTAAGAGCTACTGTAACTCGGTTATTTCGAGAGGTAAGGTTGAATGCTTTGTATCAATCGACCTTCTTGAGGACAGCGACGCGCAGATAATCGTAAACCACGCACTCGCCGAGGGTTATCTCAAGGCAATACGCGAGATATCCGAACGGTTCTCGCTTGACGGCGACATAAACGCCGCTTCAATTTCAAGGTATCCCGACGTTATCACGCTTCACAAGGAGCCGGAGGACGAGGATAAGATATGGGCGGCCGTTAAGACCGTCGCTGAAAAGGCCGTTGAAAAGTTTGTTGCTATGCGTCAGGCTGAGGGCGAAAAGCTGAAGTCTGACGTGCTTTCGAGAGCTGATCTTATTCTCGGCAACGTTTCCTTTATCGAGGAACGTTCACCGCAGACCGTTAAGGAATATAACGATAAGCTTATTTTAAGAATGAAGGAGCTTCTCGGTGACGCTTCCGTTGACGAGACGCGGCTTCTCAATGAAGCAGCGATTTTTGCGGATAAAATCGCAGTTGCAGAGGAAACCGTCAGACTTCGCAGCCACATAGACCAGCTTCACAGCTTCCTTGAAGCTGACGAGGCAATCGGAAGAAAGCTCGACTTCCTCGTACAGGAAATGAACAGAGAAGCAAATACAATCGGTTCAAAGGCTCAGGATGTCGAGATTGCAAGACATGTAATCGCCATCAAAGCCGAGGTCGAGAAGATTCGCGAGCAGATTCAGAACATTGAGTAAGGGTTGTTATTATGAAACTTGTTAACATAGGCTTCGGTAATGCGGTAAATGCCGCAAGAGTGCTTTCGGTTGTCAGTCCCGATTCAGCGCCGGTTAAAAGGCTGATTTCGGACGCCAAGGACCAGAAGCTTGTCATTGACGCCACTCAGGGCAGAAAGACAAGAGCGGTTATAATTACCGATTCCAATCATGTAATATTATCATATTTACAGACGGAAAAAATTATTGCCCGTTTTAATGAGGATGTTTCGACGGAGGAAATCTGATGTGCAGAAAAGGCAGACTGGTGCTGTTTTCAGGACCCAGCGGCGTCGGTAAAGATACGCTGCTTGAAATACTTTACAAGAGAATACCCGAATTACAGCATTCGGTCTCGGTAACCACGCGCGAAATGCGCCCGAATGAAGTTGAGGGCAGGGACTACTATTTCATCTCACTTGATGAGTTTGAAAGAATGCGTGAAAACGGCGAAATACTTGAATTCAACAAGTACGGCAGCCATTATTACGCAACGCCCAAAAAGCCCATAGACAACTGGCTTAAGGATGGCAAGGACGTAGTGCTGAAAATAGATGTTCACGGCACCGCCAATGTCAAGAAACTCTATAAAAAGAAATGCGTTTCTATTTTTATACTTCCGCCTTCGATTGAAGAGCTTGAAAACAGACTTCGTTTGAGAGGTACCGAAAGCGAGTCGGATTTCCGCATACGCATGGAAACCGCCGTTAACGAGATAGAACAAAGCGAATCATACGACTATCGCGTTGTAAACGATGACCTTGAAAAGGCCGCCGACGAGGTAGTTAAGATATTAAAACACAAAAAATTAAAGTAACATACAGAGAGGTAATGAACTATGAAATTCAATCCAAGTCTTCAGGGTGTTTTAACCGACCATTTAAGCCGTTATTCACTCGTAATCGCAACCGCAAAGAGAGCCAGAGAAATCTCTGAGGCTGCTGAAGAAAACGGTGAAATCTTAACCGAAAAGACCGTCAGCCTTGCTCTTGAGGAAATCGTTGAAGGTAAGATTAAGGTTATCGAGCCCGAGGAAATCCGTAACATCTGATAGATTGACCTAGTAAATCGGGGAGGTGAGTTGAATGTCCGAGCTCATAGCTAAGGTTGCAGTCGAGAATACCGCATACAGCTTTGACGAGGCGTTTGACTATGCAATTCCCGATTCTTTGTCTGACGCTGTAAGAGCGGGTTCAATGGTGCTCGTTCCCTTCGGAAACGGGAACGCAAAACGTCAGGGTTTTGTTTTTGCTCTCAGAGATGCTCAGCCCGACAAAAAGCTAAAAAAGATAAGTGCGGTGCTTACATCGGCGCCGCTTCTTACTAATGAAATGCTAAGAGTTGCAGTGTATCTTAAGGAAAACACCTTCTGTACGCTGTATGAAGCGGCTAAGGCTACGCTGCCGTCGGGTGTCGGTATTAAGGTCGTAAATTCTTATGTTGTCAATCCCGACATTGATGAAAGCAAGCTCGAATTACTGTCCGCCGACGAGCTCTCTATCTACAATTATCTTCTTGACAAGAGTTCGTACGTTCTCGAGGAAAAGATACTTAAAGATATGGGCTTTGACAAGGATTCCGATATAGTCAGACGCGTCTGTAAAAAAGGATTTCTTGTAAACAGTATTGATTCTTTTGATAAAATCAAAGATTCAACTGTCAAAATGGCGAGGCTTTCGCGTATTTTTATCGAAAGCGACGATGAAATCAAGCTGTCGCAGAAGCAGAAATCAATTGTTTCTCTGCTTGAGGACATAGGTTCGGCAAGCATCAAGGAGATCTGCTATTTTACCGGTGTCACGTCTTCCGTGATTTCAACGCTCGACAAAAAGGGTGTAATCGAAATCTTTGAAAACAAGGTTTTCAGATCGCCAAAATCCTCGTCAGGCAGAACAAATAATGATGATATCGTACTTACCGACGAACAGAATGAAGCTTATAAAACGCTTATTTCAAAGTACAGTTGTGATACTCCCGAAACGGCGTTGCTTTTCGGCGTTACGGGCTCCGGAAAGACACAGATTTTCCTTAAACTCATTGACGACGTAATAAAAGACGGCAAATCGGCAATAGTGATGGTTCCCGAAATTTCCCTGACTCCGCAGATGCTCGATATCTTCTATTCACGCTACGGCGATAACGTTGCCGTTTTTCACAGCGGTCTTTCAATGGGCGAGAGAAAGGACGAGTGGCAGAGGGTTAAGGACGGAAAGGCAAGTATTATTCTCGGTACGCGCTCTGCAGTTTTTGCTCCTGCGGAAAATCTTGGACTTATCGTTATTGACGAGGAACAGGAACAGACCTATAAATCCGAAATGACACCGCGGTATAACGCAAAGAACGTTGCACAGCTTCGTTCAAAGCTTAATAATTGCCTGCTTCTGCTCGCTTCGGCTACACCGTCGGTAACGTCATACGCAAATGCAAAAAGCGGTAAATACACGCTTTGCACGCTTAATAACCGCTACGGTAACGCCGTTTTACCCGACGTTATTACAAGCGATATGAAATACGGTGCCGATCCTGCTGTGAGAAGCAATATCTCTGCTGTTTTGCAGGATGCCGTAAATGAGAACTTAGACAATAAGAAACAGACGATTTTACTGCTTAACAGACGCGGATACAACACCTTTGCATCATGTTCCGAGTGCGGACACGTCAAGGTTTGTCCGAACTGCAGTATTTCGCTTACATATCATTTACGGAATAAACGCCTTATGTGTCATTACTGCGGCTATTCCGAGCCGTTTAACGACGAATGCACCGAATGCGGCAAGAAGGCAGTTGTTTTCTCGGGTACGGGTACTCAGAAGCTCGAGGACGAGCTTGCACAAAAGTTTCCGACAGCGAGAATACTGAGACTAGATACAGATACAACGGGTTCAAGGTATTATTTTGAAGATTCGCTTAAGAAGTTCGCGGACGGCGAATACGATATCCTGCTCGGAACACAGATGGTTGCAAAGGGACTTGATTTTCCGAACGTTACGCTTGTCGGTGTAATCTCTATAGACCAGCAGCTGTTCAACGACGACTACAAGAGCGCCGAACGCGCGTTTGATCTGCTTACTCAGGTAGTCGGACGGTCGGGCAGGGGAAACGAAAAGGGGAAGGCGATTATTCAGACCGCATTTCCCGAAAACGAGATTATAAAGCTTGCGGCAAAGCAGGATTACGAGGCATTTTATAAGCTTGAAATCAGTGTACGCAGGGCGCTTATATACCCGCCGTACTGCGATTTCTGCTCAATAGGCTTTGTCGGTGCTGACGAGCTTATGACAAAGTCGGCTTCAAAAGCCTTCTTTGATATGACTAAAAAGCTTCATAAGTCGGAGTATTCCGACCTTGATCTTATAATTCTCAGTCCGCTTGCACCGAGAGTTTCAAAAATAGCGGGCAAATACAGATACAGAGTTATCATCAAGTGTAAAAACACAAAAAGACTGCGCGAGTTTATTTCGCGTCTCTTAAAGGAATTTGCTAACGATAAGAATTATAAAAAGATTACTGCTTTCGCGGACATAAATCCCGAGAGTATGTTTTAAGGTGATAAATATGGGAATAAGAAACATAAGGGTTAACGACGACCCGATACTCAAAAAGACGAGCAGACCCGTCGAGGTTTTTGACAGCCGACTGTTTACACTTCTTGACGATATGCACGACACGCTTATCAAGGCAGACGGCTGCGGACTTGCCGCAGTTCAGGTCGGCGTACTCAAGAGAGTTGTAATAGTCGACGTCGGCGACGGTCTTATTGAGCTTATCAATCCCGAGATAATTGAAACCTCGGGTGAACAGTATGAGGTTGAGGGCTGTCTTTCGCTGCCCGGTAAAAGCGGAATTACCAAGCGTCCTATGACTGTTAAAGTTAAGGCTCAGGACAGAAACGGAAAGTGGTGTCAGTATAAGGGCGAGGGCCTTAAGGCAAGAGCCTTCTGTCATGAGCTTGACCATCTTGACGGCCACCTGTACACCGAGAGATTAGCTCCCGAAGAGGTCATAAAGCGTCTTCAGGAAGAAACCGAAACGGACTGATAGTATGAGAATTGTATTTATGGGCACGCCAGAGTTTTCCGTACCCTGTCTTGAACGCCTTATCAGCGACGGCGAGCAGGTTGTCGGTGTATTCACACAACCCGACAAGCCGAAGGGCAGGGGCTATGAAATGAGCTTTTCGCCCGTCAAGGAATGTGCGCTGAAATACGGTATTCCCGTTTTTCAGCCTAAGAGCATGAGAGACGGTGAAGCACTGAAGATACTCGAAGAGCTTAAGCCCGACCTCAATATAGTTGTTGCATTCGGAAAGATACTTCCTGCTGAAATACTGTATTTCCCGATTTATAACTCGATTAATATTCACGCTTCGCTCTTACCGACGTACAGAGGCTCCGCTCCTATTCAATGGGTTATTCTCAACGGAGAAGCAAAAAGCGGAGTTACGTCTATGCTGATGGACGAGGGAATCGACACGGGCGATATGCTGATAAAGCGTGAAGTTGATATAGGTCCCGATATGACTGCGGGTGAGCTTCACGACAGACTTTCCGTAATGGGCGCAGATGTTCTTTCAGATACGGTGAAGGCACTTAAAGCGGACGAATTGAATCCTATAAAGCAGGATGATTCACTGTCGAATTATGCACCGATGCTCACAAAAGAGCTTTGTCCGATAGATTTTACCAAATCGGCTAAGGAAGTCCACAATCAGATAAGAGGTCTTTCACCCTGGCCGGTTGCCACAGCAGTAATTGACGGTAAGGTATATAAAATACATCAGTCAAAGCTTTCGGATATTAAATGCGATAATTGTAAAGCGGGGCAGGTGGTCGCCAACAACGGCGTTCTTACGGTTGCCTGCGGAGACGGAAAATGCGTTGATATTCTTTCAATTCAGGCTCAGGGCAAAAAGAAAATGCCTGTGAAGGACTTTTTATTAGGACATAAAATAGATATAGGTACAGTTCTTGAGAAAGGATGAGATTATGGGAGATTTATTTTATTATTTGAGCGATTACTCTGTTTCATATTTCGTATTTATTGTACCCGTTATTATTCTGTCAATGATTGCGAGTGCAAGAGTTAAGTCTGCATACAAGCGCTACGCTCAGGTCGGCAACAGACGCGGACTTACGGGTGCTCAGGCGGCTCAGGCGGTACTTGATTTCTACGGTATCAGGGACGTTATGATTCAGCGTATTGACGGTGAGTTAACCGATAATTTTAATCCTAAAACTAAAATTATCAGTCTTTCCAACGGCGTTTATGGCAGCTGTTCCATAGCCGCCGTAGGTATAGCCTGTCATGAGGCCGGACATGCCGCTCAGCATGCACTCGGCTATTCTCCGATTAAGGTCAGAAATGCGCTGCTTTTACCGGCAAATATTGGCTCTAAGCTTGCAATTCCGTTAGCTATAATCGGACTTATTCTCGGTTTTCTCGGTTTGGTTTACTTTGGTATATTCCTTTACTGCTTTATTATGCTATTCCAGCTTGTTACTCTTCCGGTTGAATTTGACGCCAGTAAGAGAGCAATTAAGGTTATAGAGCAGCAGGGTATGCTTGCAGATGACGAAATAGGCGGTGCTAAAAAGGTACTTAAGGCTGCTGCTATGACCTACGTTGCCGCGTTTGCCGCTACAGCCGCCACGCTGCTTCGCTTCTTACTTATGGCAAGGGGCAGAAGAAGATAACAATGGACGACCGTTACCTTGCTTACAAAACACTTTTCCGTATAGAAAAGGACAAAGCGTATTCAAATCTGACTCTTGACAGTATGCTTGAGTCGGAGGGTGACGGTGTATATTCAAAAAGATTTGTTTCCGCGCTTGTTTACGGCGTGCTTGAGAGAATGATAACTATAGATTATATTCTCTCGTCTTATCTTAAACAGCCTCTTAAAAAGCTTCGTCCCGATGTTCTTACAGTGCTTCGAATGGGCGTTTGTCAGCTTAAGTTTATGGATTCGGTTCCCGACAGCGCAGCAGTTAACGAGAGTGTAAAGCTCGTCAAAAAGGTTGGCTGTCAGTATGCTTCGGGACTTGTAAACTCGGTTTTGAGAAAGGCTGCGCAAAACGATACGGTTTATCCCGAAACCGACGATGTTACCTATAATCTGAGCATACGTTATTCCTGCCCGCAGGCTCTTGTAAAACAGTTCTGCGACGATTACGGCGTTGAGAACGCCGAGGGCATTCTGAAATGTTCTCTTGGCAGTTCACCGATTACAGCGAGAGTCAATACCTTGCTTACAGATACCAATTCACTTATTGAAGCGTTGAAAGCTTCGGGTGTTGAGGCTCAAAAATCGGAACAGCTTGAAAAATATATAGTTCTTAAGAATACCGGCAGTATTCAGGAAAACGAGGCATATAAAAACGGACTGTTTCATATTCAGGACATTTCCTCGGGAATGTGTGCAAATGCAGTTGATGCGCGTGAAGGTATGACTGTAATTGATGTTTGCAGCGCTCCGGGCGGCAAGACGTTTTCAATAGCAGAGAATAAGAACAATAAAGGTAAAATCTACGCCTTTGATTTATATGAGAACAGGGTAGGGCTGATTAAAGACGGAGCAAAGCGTCTTAAAATAGATAGAATTGAAGCAAAAGCGCACGATGCAGCTGAGTTTATACCAGAGCTTGAAGGCGTTGCCGACAGAGTGCTTTGCGACGTTCCGTGCTCTTGTCTGGGTACACTTTCGCGCAAGCCTGAAATCAAGTACAAGGACTTCGGCTTCATTGACAAATTATGTGAATTACAGTATAATATTTTATCGAATTCGGCGCGTTATCTGAAGGCTGACGGACTGCTCGTTTATTCAACCTGTTCTTTATCAAAACGCGAAAACGAAGGTGTTTGCGACCGATTCTTAAACGACAACCCCGACTTTGAAAAAGCAGCGGATTACAGAACGTTTTTACCGCATATTGATAATACTGACGGCTTCTTTATCGCAGTATTGAGGAGAAGAAATGACTAAGACCGACATACGCTCAATGAGTTTTGAAGAGCTTTCTTCTTCACTTGATGAACTCGGGCTTCCTAAGTTCCGCACGGGACAGATTTATTCCTGGCTTTACGAAAAAGGCGTTTCGTCGTTTGACGAAATGACAAATCTTTCAAAAGAGCTTCGCGAAGATCTGAAATCAAGATTTGAGATTAAAAACTGCCGTATTGAAACCAAGCTTGTTTCCGAAATCGACGGAACCGTGAAGTATCTTTACGAACTCGGCGAAGGTGAATTTGTTGAGTGCGTTGTAATGAAGTATAAGTATGGTTATTCCGTTTGTATTTCAACTCAGCTCGGATGTAAAATGGGCTGTAAGTTCTGTGCTTCAGCCATTGGAGGATTTGAGAGACATCTGACCCCGAGCGAAATGCTCTCAGAGATTTACACCGCGCAGAACGATCTGAATATAAGAATATCGCATATAGTTTTAATGGGCACGGGCGAACCGCTTGACAACTTCGACAACGTAATGCGTTTTTTGGAGCTTGTTACCGATGAAAAAGGCCTTAATATAAGTATGAGGCATATCTCGCTTTCAACCTGCGGGATTGTACCGAGGATTTACGAGCTTGCCGACAAAAAACTCGGGTTAACGCTTTCTGTTTCGCTTCATGCACCCAATGACGAGTTAAGAAGCAAAACAATGCCCGTTAACGATAAGTATGGTATTGACGAATTAATGAAGGCGTGTAAATACTACGCCGATACAACTTCAAGACGAATATCGTTTGAATACGCTATGATTAAGGGTGTCAACGACACGCCGCAGTGCGCTAAAGAACTCGGCACTAGGCTTAAAGGCACCTTGTCACATATAAATCTTATTCCCGTAAATTCCGTAAAGGAAAGGAATTTCGTAAAGAGCGACGATACAAGTATCAAAAGATTTGTTTCGCTGCTTGAAGGCTACGGGCTGACCGTTACCGTAAGACGTACTCTCGGAAGCGATATAAACGCTTCCTGCGGTCAGTTAAGAGCAAAAAGAAAAGACACCGGAGGAGGTAATGCTTAATTGAGAATCGTAGCTAAGACCGATATAGGAATGAAAAGAAGCTCAAATCAGGATTCCTACGCGGCAGGTGAGCTTCCCGACGGCGTAGCTTGGGCTGTTGTCTGTGACGGTATGGGCGGCGCTGCAGGCGGTAATGTAGCTTCCTCAAACGCGGTTAAGATTATATCCGAGAGAATAACCGCCGCTTACAGACCTAAAATGAGCCCAAATTCAATTAAGAATATGCTAATCTCAGCTATCACTGCCGCGAATATCAGCGTGTTTGATATGAGCCGTACAAACGCTGAACTTGACGGAATGGGAACTACGGTAGTCTGTTCGGTTGTTACAAACGGTGTGGCGCACATAGCCCATGCAGGCGACAGCAGGGCTTATGCGATATCCAACGACAAGGTCTATCAGCTTACTAAGGATCACTCGGTAGTTCAGGAGCTCGTTGAACGCGGTCAGATAACAGAAAACGAGGCTAAAAACCATCCCCGTAAGAATATCATTACACGCGCTTTGGGCGTTGACAGTGAGCTTAAAATAGACTATTGCGAGTATGATATGAATGAAAACGATATACTGGTGCTGTGTACTGACGGGTTTACTAACTTCGTTGACGACGAGCAGTTTCTGAATATCGTTGAAAATAACTCTTATTATGAAATAGCCGATAAGCTTGTTACGGCCGCTAACGATAACGGCGGCGCCGACAACATTACGGTTGTTGCTCTTTCATACTGATAAGGAGACAGATTATGGAAAATTATTGCGGAAAAAGGCTTGACGGCCGTTACGAAATTCGTGAGATTATCGGTGTCGGCGGTATGTCCGTTGTCTATAAGGCATACGACAATATTGACGACCGTATTGTTGCGGTTAAAATCTTAAAGGAGGAATTCCTTTCAAGCGAGGAATCACGCCGCCGCTTCAAGAACGAATCGAAGGCTATCGCCGTGCTTTCACACCCTAATATCGTTAAGGTTTACGACGTAAGCTTCGGCGACAGAATTCAGTATATCGTAATGGAATACGTTGAGGGTATCACTCTTAAAGAGTATATCGAGCAGCAGAAGGTAGTCAACTGGAAGGAAGCGGTACACTTTGTAAGTCAGATACTGCTTGCTTTACAACACGCTCACGACAAGGGTATCGTTCACCGCGACATCAAGCCGCAGAACATCATGCTGTTGCAGGACGGCACAATTAAAGTTGCAGACTTCGGCATTGCGCGTTTCTCACGCGACGGTACTAAAACCATGACCGAGGACGCAATAGGCTCTGTTCACTACATTTCACCCGAACAGGCAAGAGGCGAACTGACTGACGACAAGGCGGATATCTATTCGATGGGCGTTGTTATGTACGAAATGCTCACCGGTCAGCTTCCGTTCCAATCGGACAATGCCGTATCGATTGCTATTATGCAGCTTCAGCAGGAGGCTGTTCCGCCCAGAGAAATCAATCCCGATATTCCTCTCGGTCTTGAACAGATAACTATGCGCGCCATGCAGAAGAATCCTAACAACCGTTATCATTCTGCTGCCGAGATGATGCTCGATATTGACGAGTTCAAGCGCAATCCGTCAATAAAATTCAACTATAACTACTTCGTTGACAAAGAGCCGACCAAATACGTTGACAGCAAGCAGCCTACTCAGACTGTTCCGGCTGTTGAAACCGGTGAGGGTAAGCTTAATCTCACGAAGGAAGAAATTGACGAGATGGAGCCGAGTAAGACCATGCCGATACTTTTCGGTATTATTGCGGGTATTATCGTTATTCTCGGTATTTTTGTCGGCGTACTCGTTTACAGAAACACTCACAAGATTTCCGTTCCCAACTTTGTCGGACTCAATTACGCCGACGAGGTTGCAACAAAAGAGGACTACACCGATAACTTCAACTTTGAAACCGTTTCCATCTATTCCGACGAAGCCGAGGCGGGCGTTATCTTAAGTCAGGATCCGCTTCCCGAAACAAAAGTCAAGAAGGGCAAGACGATTAAGCTTGAAATCGCATATAACGACGACAGCATACTCATAACCGGTATTATCGGTCTTACATCAAGCGAAGCCGAAGAAAAGCTTAAGCAGAACGGCTTTGACGTAAAGGTTATCACAACCTATAACAAGAATGAAAAGACGGGATACGTATTCGAGGTTAACCCGAGCGAGAACTCATATGCCGAGAAGGGCAGTCTCGTAACGATTTATGTTGCAAGCGACGAAAATCCCAACGCTGTTAAAGTTCCCGACGTTGCGGGCTACAGCAGAGATATAGCCATCCAGCTTCTCAAGTCGTCTGGCTTCAACGTGTCCGTTTCAACCACCGACAGCGACAAGCCTGAAGGCACGGTTGTCGATCAGTCGCCTAAAGCTAACGAGGACGCTGACAGCGGCTCGACAGTAACTATTTACGTAAGCACGGGTATTCCGTCAGAGAGTACTGCTACCATTGACATAACGCTGCCGTCAACGACCGGTTCTTCTACGGGCGTTATGAAGGTTTACCTTGATAACGAGCTTTACAAGACCTATGACGAGGTGCTTCTCAACGGCTCAAAGAAGACAATCGAGATTACCGGTAAGGGCGAGAAATCGTTTGCTGTTACGGTAAACGATCAGACCATACTCAAGGGCAATATCAACTTCACC
>JAEEUJ010000044.1 GCA_016290515.1 Clostridiaceae bacterium | reverse complement strand
ATAAAGCAGGATTGAAATCATTTTCAATCCTGCTTTTTGCGTTTTATACAGATTAAATTATTTAAGCTTGTTTATCATCGTCAGAAGTTCGGTATAAAAGTCCCTTACGTCGTTCTTTTTTGTTATACCTCCCTGAAGCGACATATGGTCGCCGTCATAGGTCGGCATCACGTTCCAGATGCCTTTTTGCACATCGTTTTCGTTATACGGCTGGTGAGGCGCATTGAACGGTGCAGTTGCCGAAACAGTATTGACAAGTCCGTCATTCATCTGCCAGCTTTCGTCAATGACAAAGCCTTCGGGCGTGGTTTCGGTAAACTTACCCATCAGTATTGACGGCTTCATAAACAGCGGTTCGGTTTTGCTTTCGTCGGGGTACTGTGTACCGTCGTCGGTCTGTACGGTCGAACAGCAGGGGATAGAGAAATAATAAATGTTATCAAGCGTTTCAATGTGTTCGTTCATCTTCTTCGCATTATCAATAAGCATATCAAAATTGGCATTATCGTAATCTGCTCTGCCGTCGTCTCTTTCCTTAGTACCGACCGACATCATCTTATTAAGATTCTCATAAATCTTTGATTTCAAGCCGTCTCCGATGGATTCATTCCCGTCAATATCATAGGCGGTAGTTCCGTTCATAGGCGCTGCCAGAGCGGTGAGGGAGTACACCCAGTCCGCCTTGCCTCCCTCAAAAAGCGGTGACAGGTCATCCTTGTTGGTCGCATTTTTTTCCTCTTCGCTTCCGTTTGCAAGAAGCTCGGTAAGCATACGTACCGTTGCTCCGCCGAAGGAGTGACCTAAAAGATTTATCTTATGCTCGCTGTCCCATTTTTCTATAAGAGGCATATCGCCGAAGTCTTTACCGTATCTGTCGTGGTTGCAGCGTTTTGAATGCTCCTCGCCGTAATCGACAACGCTGCCCGTCAGCTGCGCGTACAGCTCGCAAGCGCGGTCCCAGGCGCTGCCCGTAGGATCGACGGAAGCGCTGTAGCATTCAAAGCCCTCGTCATTCAGATACTCCATCAGATCGCCTGTAAGCATTCCCCAGTAAGGAACGTATTTATTCTGTTTGTCATAACTGCCCCAGCCGGAGAGACCGTGCACGAAAACAAAAGGATAGGATGTAACAAACCCTTCGGTGTCAACCTTTTCAGTAGCCTTTGAACAGGCGGAAAGCAAAACACAGAACAATATAATAACTGTAATAAGCTTACAAGCTTTTTTCATTTTCTTCACCTCTTAATAGACATTTGTTGATTTGATTATATAACAATCGCACCTGTGTTACAATAAAAACATTACACATATCGTAAAAAACGACAGCATAACGCCGTCTGTTTATTTATGCGCGGTTACAGACGGAGGACCTGCTTGCGGACGATCATATAGGCGGCTGTACGCTGTATATGAACAGAGACAAGGTAGAAGCAATTATAAACTCTTCCAAAGTCTGAAAATCATAATAATATTTTACAAGCGCACCGCGGATTTTTCCCGATGCGCTTTGCTTTTGGATGACCTGATATTCTGCGGCGGGATTTGTCACCTTTTTGTCACTCGCCGTACTGTATTATAAAACCGTAATAATTTCACGAGGGAGAGAAGATGTTGAAACACATTTCAAGAACAGTTATTGCAATACTTCTTGCAGTGCTCGTAATGACACTTATGCCCGCTCAGGTTTTTGCGGATTCCCTGCCCGAATACGTCAGCGAGGTTAAGGTCTATATCGGCAATTATAATGATGCCGAAAACGAGGGATATATAATTCTAAACGGCGACGACGGCAAACCCGTTGACCTTAATCAGGGCGCGGGAGGCGGTATGGGCTCAAAAGGAGATAAGGCAGTTTATCTCGGTTATAAAACCACAACCGACAGCAAGCAAGCCGTAACCGATCTTGCTCTTATGAATATGAAGGGCGGCTACAAGACTGCGGACTATGATGTTTTGATGGAAACTCAGATGAATCAGCAGATTATTCCGTTTGTTGAAAGCTTTCTGGTAACAATAGACGAATACAGAGTGAATTATACTTCGAAAATCAAGGCTAACAGGGAAAGAGCGCAGTATATGCACGACCTTCTCAACAAGCTTATTGACGACGACACCGGCAAGGGGCTCGGTGATTTACTTCTGAATAAAACAAGATTCGAAATGACCGAATCGCGTTATGATTCTCTTTCTGAAGAGGAAAAGAAAAACCACGCCGATATTCTTACGATTATCGCTCAGTCGAACGGTCAGGCAACGCTTGTTATGAGCAAGCTCTTAACAAGGGCTGCGGACACTTATGAGGACAGCTGGCTCGAGCGCTTTCAGGCAACAACGTACGAGGACCTTGTGGAAGATGTCGGAGGCTTGCCGACCGATGCCGCAAAGCAGCTTGCCAGAATGTACGACGATGACGCCCAGAGAATTCTTGAGCAGTGGGATGACGTAAGGACTGACCTGCTGACGTACGACGAGGCAAATGATTTTATTGAAAACAACGACGAAATTGACATAAGCGAGCTTCAGGCAAAGGTGGACAGTATCGATAAGGATTCTGACGCCGAGGCGTATATTGCCGCTCTTAAGGCGCTCACCGAAGCCGATAAAATGATGGTTAAATACAACAGATACGCCAATATCGTTGCAATTCACGACTATCTTGAGAGTATTGATTATCAGGACGGCACATTGCTTGATTACTTTACTCAGGACACTCAGGAGGTCACGGATGATACAACCGTGCTTTATCCCTTGATTGCTTCTCTCACCGACGGACAGAGAGCGGGACTTGATTTCATTACACTTGAAGAGCTGATACTCTTTTCCGAAAAGGATATTGCAAACTACAGGGACGAAGAGCTTGAAAAGATGGAAGCGCAATCCATTTATAAAGGCGTTGACCGTGCTATTTATGAGAAGGGCGGCGTTGCGCTGACGTCCGATGCGCTTCGTAAGGATGCGCTTGAAAAGGCTCAGACGCTCGACGAGTATGAAGCGCCCGTATGGCTTAACGTACTCAAGGGACTGTCTGCCGCAGCCACGGTTGGCTTTATCGTTTCCGTAGCCGCAAAGATACAGATTAACAAGGGCTTATGGGCAATCACCCGTGAGCTTAACAGGGTTAATGCGGCAGTCAGCGGAAATCAGGGAATAGTATTGGAAACTTTAGAATTCAAGACAAGAACCGGTGAGATTCTGATAGGCGAGGAGGTTACCGAATACCAGTCGATGCTACAGAAGGGCGTCAATGAAGGACCGGGTTTTCTCGCTCCGAAGAACGCAATCTGTAACAAGCTTATGGTAGGCTTCGGCGTGGCGATGGTTATCCTTACCGCCGTAACCGTTTACCTTTCGTGGAAAGAGATGCACGACCATTACAAGGTTGATTTCACCCCGATTCCGCGTTTTATGGTTGACGAAAAGGATATTATCGGTTACAACCGTAACGGCGAGAAGATAGTACTTAAAAATCAGTCCGCATACTATAATGCGGTTGAAAGCAACCTTAAAAAAGGCGACTTCAAGTTCGACGAAATCGGCGCACTTGCCGATATGAACGGCTGTGTAGGAAAGCAGTGGCTGGCTCTGTATGCAAATAAAAACGAGTTTATGGACCCGATACTCGCGTCCTCGCTTATAGCGGTTGTCGGCAGCACGGATATTCCCGCGGGCTACACGGCGGGTATTCACATGTTCGGCTCGGAATCGGCGTTTAACCTCAACAGTAATCTTTATGACTGGAATAACAATGCAACGAGCGTGTTTGTATATTTCAAGACAGACAACAGCTCGGCAAATACAACCGGCTCGAACTTCACGGGCGGCGCAGTCGCTCTGACGGGCGGCGCAGGTCTTGCCCTCGGCGCAATTGCAACGGCACTTTGCATGACAGCCACGAAGAAGAAAAAAGAAACAAAAGCCGAGGCATAAAATTAAATTAAAATAAACACCCCCCGAATCCTTCGATTCGGGGGGTGTTGTGTTTTTTTGTCTAGAAACGAGTTACGATTAAGCATTATGAGGCGTTTCCGTTAAGATAATCCTCTTTTGCCTTTGCAACCGTTTTTTCAATAGCATTCAGGTATTCCATTACCAAATCCTGTTCGGATATGTCGTCAGACCGCAGTGCGATAGACTTCAGCGCCGAAACTTCCGCATCAATTGTCTGTTTCATAGAAGCATCGACATTCTTGATTCTTTCCAGATAATTGCGTACATTCTTTGTCATAAAATACCCTCCAAAAAGAAATATATCCACAGCCGACTCTTTCGACTGCGGATATATTATAGCATATTAAATGGACATATTTTGGGTGGATAATAGTTTGCTATTTGAAATTGCGGTTAAATTCAGGTTGGTATTTTGCTATAAACATAGGCTCTAACTTTTTAGTCATTTCAGCAGCTTTTTCATCGCTACCAACCACAAGCACATAGGTTGTTATTCTGTCTAAATTATTATAAATCGATTGACCTGATTGATGCTCTCGTGCGCTGTCACCCTCACGTCTGTAATCGCTCAACCTCTTCCGTAGTCCGCCGTTATCGTATTCTATTGCTCTGCCAATATACACAATTCTCCCGTCAATAACGTGTTTATACAGTCCAACACTGTGATTATACGGAGTTAAATTTGCGTTGAGTAACGGACCGATACACTCCCACATATTGTCCCATTGGCTGAAGGTTTTTCCTCCGAGGTTACCGTTTTCGTCGTAGCCATCTTCCTTCATTTGTTCTTTCATCTGTTGAATTCTCTGCTTTTTTTCAGCAATCATTTCTCTTTGTTCATCGGTCATATTAGGATTGTTTCTTTCAAAGGTTCGTATTTGCTGCTCCATTCTTCTAATCATCGCAGCTTTGTTATGACCTTGATTTGCAGCAGCCTTTGCAGCTGCATTTGACGCTCCTTTTAATACCGACTTTACAACATCAAATAATGACAATTCAATTCATCCTTTCTTTTTTATTTTGTTTTTAAACGCCAACACAAAACATCGCATTGACCTTCTTCATTATCTCCAGTGGCAACAACTGTACCATCGCGTCTTAATCCTACTGTATGTGCATATCCTGCAGATATAGCAATTATATCTTTCCAATCTTCTACATCGCATTGGCCACAACTGGTGTCCCCACTTGCCACAACCGTTCCATCCTTCTTTAATCCAACTATGCACGAATAACCTGCGGAAATTGCAATTAAATCTTTTCGACTCAAGACAGATTTGCACACCTCTACTGATTCTTCAGGCAATGTGGTCAAAATGGTGCCGTCATTTTTTATACCAACGGTGTAATAATCACCTGCAGCAATAGCAATTACATCTTTCCAATCTGTAACTTCACATTGTCCTTTTCGGTTGTCACCTGCCGCAACAACTCTCCCTGTCATTTTTAAACCAACAGTATGATTAATACCTGCGGAAATGGCACAGATATCTCTCCACCTGGAAGAGTCACATATTTCGTAAATTGTATATCCACCTTCTTTTCCTTTTGTTATTTGTCCGCATTCATATACAATTCCATCTTCATCTAACATTACAGTATGATATCCTTTTGCAGAAACGGCAATGATATTTTCAAACTCTTCACTTAAATCCGTTTGTCCATAATCCACATCATCATATTGAACTTCGGAAGAGATCGGAAAACCGTAAGCTTCTATTCCGACAGTATGAACGGTTCCAGCTGAAATACAATTTTGTACAGAGAATCTCGGATACATTAATTCCATTTTAAATCACCCCTTAAAGTTTTTGTTATATAAAGACATATCCTGTCCATTATAACCCTTATAATAATAACCTGAATTGCTTGGCAATTCAGAACATTGTTGGCATTGTGCCAATAAAAAATGCGCAGACGAGCTGCGCACGAAAAACGCATGACTCCATGCCGCTACGCAAAGTCTGAACCGGTAACAGTATCAAACCCGGAGCATGCGTTTTTACCGAAATAAAAACACATACTGTTACCGTCGGACTTTATGCACTTTGCGTAGCACTTTCAGTATATCATTTCAGGCTTGTTTAGTCAATAATTTTGACTTTTTCCCCCTGAGAATTCAGCCACATTTTCAGGCCGTCTCCGTATGCTTCGGCGGTCATTGTGTATGTTTTGCCCTTCTGACTTATAACCTTTGCCGTCGGCACTTTGTCGAGCATGGCTTCAAGCACGCCGCTGTATTCGAATTTCACCCTCTTTAATTCGCCCGAATACATAAACAGCACACGCTGTCTGAATTCACCGTCGCTGAATCGGTCTTTATACGGGATTTCAAACTTTTCACCCGTCGTCTTGATTTTCTCCATACGGTCAATTCGGAATACAATCGGATAATCAACCTCAAAACCGAAAACAATCAGATAAAAGTAAAACTCGTTGAACATTATCGATACGGGTTTTACTTTTCTTTTGCTCTTTTTCCCGTCCTGTCGGGTATATGAAAACTCAATAACCCTGTGATTAATTATGTAATCGGAAAGCTGCCATATTAAATCAAGCAAATCCTTGCCGTGTTGCAGGGGAATGTAGTTAAACAGCTCGGAACGGATTAAGCTGTCTGCGATTGCCTTGTCAGCAGGGCTTATCTGCATAGTGATTTTCTGCAGCAGAGATGTCATTTCTTCCTTGTTGAACGCACGGCTTTCCAGCAGTATTTTGCAGATTGCGAGCGCTTCGGTATTAGTCAGCCATTCGCGTTCAAGACGAACTAGATAATATGAATCTCTTGCTCGGCTGTATTTGATTGCGGTTTCAAATTCGTCATAGTGTGCGTCGGCAAAATACATGCGAAGCTCGTCTATATCGCGCTGAATCGTCTTTTCCGACACACCGAACTCATTGGCTAAATCTGCCTTGCGAAGCTCTTCGCCCTTGCTCAGCCGCTCATACATATTCAGAAGCCGGAAACCTTTGTTGGTACTGTATTCAAATAAATCCATAATACCACCTCAATCGTCATTATACCACACTTGATGGACAAAAGATAGGGTG
Organism: Clostridiaceae bacterium; assembly: GCA_016290515.1. Classification (GTDB taxonomy): domain Bacteria; phylum Bacillota; class Clostridia; order Oscillospirales; family Acutalibacteraceae; genus Fimenecus. The sequence goes on along the minus strand of JAEEUJ010000044.1, from coordinate 6,088 downwards.
TTTACAACCGTTTTCGTTTGAAGGTCGTATGCTTTTTTGGTGTGCTGAAAGCTTTACGCAATATCATTTGATTGGCGGTTGAAACTGTAGCTTTTAGTAAAAACATATTGGCCCGGTATGCCAAATACGCACCCGAATAGGCGTATAAATCATTTTCAAGCAACTGCGCAACGCTTCAGGATTTTAATTTATAAGGTCAGCAGAAAACCGCCCCCGAAAGAGGGCGGTTTGTGATTTTAAGCGCTTGCGAATCAGAAGTTGATTGCAACGAAGTTGATGCCCTGTGCGTTGGCGAAGGTCTCGGCGTAGGAGCCTGCCTTACCGTAAATGGTAAGCTGTGAGCCGCAGCCCGTGAAGGTGCTTGCGTTGATATTCGTTACGCTTTCGGGAATTATTACGCTTTCGAGCGAAGTACAGTTCGCAAATGCGTTGCTGTTCGGAATTGCGGTTACGCCGTTTGCAATTGATACGCTCTTTAGCGATGTGCAGCCCTTGAATGCGTTTGAGCCGATATTCGTTACCGAAGCCGGAATCTTTACGCTCTCAAGCTTTGTGCAGTTAAGGAATGCGCCGTAGTTAATTCTCTGAACACCGTAATTGAACGTTACGTTTTCGAGATTTGCACAGTTCATAAACGCATAGTTGTCGATAATCTGAATGTTGCCGTCAATCTCAACGTTTACAAGAGTGTTCTTCGCCTTGAACGCATTCTGGGCGATTGTCGTTACCTTGTAGTTACCGTAGCTGCCGGGAACAACGATGGAGGTATCGCTGCCCGAGTATGCGCTGACACTCGCTGTAGTCGATGAAAGCTCCGAGAAGGTGAACTTGCTGTAATAAGCGTTGTTAACCATTCTGTCGAAATCAAACAGGTCGAATGCGTCAACCGCACCGTCGCCGTTGATATCAGCCGCATCATATCTCGAATCGGTGATACCGTAGCCTGCAATATAATTCTTGATTACATTGTAGTCCGAAAGGTCAACGTCGCCGTCACAGTCAATGTCGCCGAGCTGAATCGCGCCGGCATTCGGACGGTAAATTGCCTCAATACCGAATACGTCAAGGAAGTTGAATTCGAGCTGATGCTGATTGTTATAGAATCCGCCGACAAATACCGTGAAGATTTCGTTGTTGAATTTTACGAGATAGGCTGCGCCGTCGGCAAATACGTCAATCTGCTCGATTACGTCAACCGCATACTGCCTGCTTTCGCCGTTTGCATAGGCGACCTCAAATACGAGACCTTCGGCATTTTCACTGAAGTTTAAGATGTTGATATCCGTCAGGTATGGAGTTTTAAGCATGTAACCGTCATATTGGTCGGAGTGTCCGAGATATTCAACCGTATAGGTTACGCCGTTGCCGGTGTTAATCTTGCGGCAGGTCATATAGTTACCGTTAACCTCGGTTGCAAAGCTGCCGCCGCCGATAAACGCGCCGTTACGGAAGTTGTAAATCGTATTTGTCTCGTCAAAGGAGACATACTCCGACGTTCCGTTTGTATACTTGACATATACCGTCAGACCGTACGGAGCAACGTCAACGTTATCGTAAGTTGTTTCAATGTTCGGCTGATATATAATCTGAATAAAATCAACGGTGTTCTCAACAACAGATACCGTGTAGTCGGCGGTAACGTTAAGATAAGTAAAGTGAACCGTTACGTTTCCGGGAGCGCTGATGACGTCATCGTCAAGCGAAAGACGGAAGCTGTAGCCGTCGATATATCCGGTCTGAGGATCGATATCGGAGAAGGTGAACTGTTTGCTCGTGCCGTTCTTGTAGTTGACGGTAAACGCCAGGCCTTCAAGATCATCGGGATGGAATTCGTAGTAAGTCGTGTTGCCTGAGGTGTATGATCTGCCGTAGTTGCCGTCACCGAATACGTAAACTTTTGAGGGAGCGCTTGTGACTGTAATTGAAGAAACAGGTGTCTCAACAACCGTAACCGGCATCTCACAGGTGTTGCCCATATACTGGATTCTGATTGTATTTGCGCCTCCGACCGTCCACGGATTATTGTACTGGTTGTCAATAATATTTATGAAGTTGCCGTCAACCTCATCTCCGACGTGAGCCGTCCTTGATGTGCCGTCCTTGTAGTTGATTTTTACAACGGCATCTCTGAACAATCCGCTGTAAATGTTATAGTAATAGTACTCGACGGTCGTATGATTAACATTATCCCAGCGTGATGAAAAATAGCCGCCTGTGTTTTCAATAAATTCATATGAACTCGGAGTAACAAGCTCAATACCCGAAACACCGTTTTCGGTGATTGTTACGGGAATAGCTACTGTCTGATCTATGTAGGTTATGTAAATATAATTGTTTCCGCCCACGGTCCACGGAGCGTCGTCCTGACTTGTGGATACTTTAAGCGTAATACCGTCAACCTCATTTTCGGGATAACCGACCTTTGTCGTGCCGTCTGAATAGTGAATTACAACGGCAATATCGTCAACGGACGGAGTGAAGTAGTAATAATACTCAACACTTGCCTGCTGAACATCATCCCAGCGCGATGAAAAATAGCCGCCTGTGTTTTCAACTATCGTAACGAAATCGGCGTAAGCAAGCGAAATTGAGGTTACGGGACTGTCAACCATTGTAAGCGCTCCGTAAGCAGTAACACCGTCATAGCTGACAATCAGTTCTGCGCTGTTGCCGTCGTTATATTTGGAAGCGTAAACGCTGACATCGATTCCGTCAAGAGTATAATTGTTATCCCTGTCATAAACGAAGGTCGTTTTTCTCGAATCGGACCAGGTGAAGCGGAGAATAAGTCCGCTCGGATCGAAGGCATCATCAAGACAGCCCTTGATGTATTCTGTTTTGGTCGGCATGCTGAGAATCTCAATGCCTGTAACAACATCCTTCTTTTCGATAATTACCGGGAAACTGCCGGTATTACCGCCGAGGAAGCTTGCCCTGAAGATGTATGTTTCGCCCGCCTCCATGTAATACCTGAGTCTGAAGTTGTTTTCAAAGCCCGAATCGTCGTCTTCTCCGAGTAAACTGTTGTTCTCGTCGAAGATTTCGGCATAGGTGTCGGTGTCGTCGCCGGTTGCGCTTGACGTGAATACATAGTAAGCGCTTTCAGGTGCGGTGAATGTGAAATAATCGGCATTTGTACCGCTTGTAATTTCGGCTGTTGCGCCAACGCCGAGGGTAAGAGTCTTTACCGGCTTAACCGTTACCGTGCAGCTGTCGGTAAGACCGTTCCGGCTCGTTACGGTAATCGTTGCAGTGCCTTCGCCGACAAAGCTGATTGTTCCGTATGAGTCAACGGTTACAATGCTGTCATCAGAGCTTGAGAAGGTGTAATCTTCTTGCGTCGCATTCCACGGCTCGAAGCTGACTGCCAGTTCATCCGAACCGATGCCGGCATAACCCGTAATACTGTCCTCGGAAAGAACGACTGCAGTTGCGGGAACGCACTTGCTGACCGTCAGGTTATATGTGCCGTTCGGTCCTGTTGAATTGTACCAGCTGCGATAATCTGTTCTTATGGTATAGGCCGTGCCTGCGGTAAGAGAGGCGTTGATTGTATTATCGTAGCTGCTGCTGATTTCATCGAAGCGGTCATAAAGAGACAGTCTTGCTTCGTTATTGTTGGAGTAATCCGAGATACGAATCACGTAATCTCCGCTCTCGGAAGGAGTGAAGCTGAAGAATTCCTCTTCGTTATCGGTAATTGTTACCTGAGTCGGGGTGTCGGCCGCAATTGTCGGTATAGACTTTACCGTAAACGTGCAGCTGTCGGTAAGACCGCTTGTGCTGGTTGCGGTAATCGTGACCGTACCGGGAGCAAGAAGCCGGAGAGTACAGTTATAGATTCCCGAGCCCGACTCGCCGGGGTATGCGTAATTGACTTCGGCAATATCCGGATCGGACGAGACAAATGTTACATCCTCAATTGCAGAGCCGTCGGGTCCGAATGCAACCTCGAGATATTTGTAGCAAAGAGCATATCCGCTTGTCGGACTGTCAGCCGTGAATGCCATTGAAGTTGCCTGAACAGCTTTTGTAACAGTAATGCTGTTATTACCCGTGAATTCAGAGAATTCAACAACATAGGTATTTCCGGCTTCAAGATAACGGTACAGTTTCGTGCTTGCGTTTGCAATAGTCGTGTAACCCTGCATAAGCGAGATGCTCGAATACTTTGCAGTAGTGAAATAGTAGTACCCGCTCTCGCTCGGAGTAAACGAAGCGTAGAAGGAGTTGCCGTAAGCGTTTGACGATACCGCATAAGGCGTATTGAGCGTCAGTACGGGAGTGGCGTTGACAGTTACGGGTACGGTTACGGTAAGGCCGCTTGTGCTTGTAGCCGTAACGGTTGCCGTTCCGGGAGCAAGAAGGTTGATTATGCAGTAATTGTTGCCCGAATAATCCACGTCGGTATAATTGATGTCTATTACCGTGTCGTCGCTTACGGTAAAGCTTACTTTCTCGGGAGCCGAATTATCTGGACCGAATAAGGCAGTGAGTCTGACGCTTGTATTCTCGTAGCCTGAATAGCTGTCCGCATCAAACGTTAAGGCTGTCGCCGTGACGGCTCTCGTTACCGTAACGCTGTTGATGCCGATAAAATCGTTCACATGAAGAATATACGTCTTGCCCGCTGTCAGTTCGGCGTAAACCTTTTTGGATCCGCCGTTTTCGTAGTCAAATTCCCTGAAAAGAGACATTGAACCTTCCTTGTCGGAGGTGAAGAAATATCCGCCGCTCTGTGCAGGTCTGAACGAAACAACGTGATTATCTCCGTAACTGTCAGACGTCATCTGATAGGGAGTGTTAAGCGTAAGAGCCGGAGGCGTTGAAACGCTGACGGTGCAGGTAGCGGTCAAGCCGCCCGTGCTCGTTGCTGTAATTGTCGCCGTACCCGCTTTCAGAAGCTTGATGCCGACATACTTTTGAGTATCGGAATATGAGCCATCCGATTCAACAACAGCAACACCCGTGTTGCTTGACGTGAAGCTAACGTCCTGACCGATAGCATTTTCGGGAAGGAAGTTGACAATCAGCTCTTCCTGTCCGTAAACATAGCAGTTGTAACGGCTGTTTTCAAACTGAAGGTCAGTTGCGGGAACAGCCTTGTTGATAACTACGGTGTTTGTGCCTGAGTAATTGCCGATTGAAATTACGTAAGTCTTTCCGGCTTCAAGCACATAGGAAAGGCTTGTGTCATTAGTGCCGGTAATATAATCGAATCCGTCATAAAGACCCTTGTAAGCATATTTTTCGGATTTGATAATATAAGTAGCGGTTTCAGTCGGAGTAAAGGAGAACTTCCTTTCTTCACCGAAATTGTTAATCCTGACAGCCGTGGGTGTTCCAAGCGCCATAACAGGAAGAGAAAGCACCGTAACGTCATAGGTTTTCGACAGACCGCTTACGGTTGAAGCCGTAATTGTGGCAGTACCGGCGTTTTTGAACTTGAGATCGCAGCCGTATTCACCTTCGTCGTTTTTATAGGTCGAATCGATTTCAACCTTTGTCGGATCGCTTGAGGTGAATGTAATCTGCTCATCAATCGCATTATCGGGAAGAAGCTTCGCATAAATGCTTTGATATGTATACTGATAATCCGAAAGTCCTGCGGCTGTGGTAAACTCAATTCCCGTTGCGGCAACGCTCTGAGAAACCGTGAGCTTAAAGTTGCCGTAATAGCTGTTTATGTATATAAGATATGTCTGACCGGCGGTCAGGTCATAAGCGATACTCTTTCCGTAGGAATAAGTAAGGTAATTCTTGCTTGCGTCAAGCAGCTGCTTATAGAACGAATAACCGTTCGAGAAATCCGAGAAGTTGAACTTATACTGTCCGCTGACAGCGGGAGTGAACTGAACGTAAGCGCCCTCGCTACCGTCCATATTGAAAGTATACGGAACGTCAAGCGTCAGCGCCGGATAGGACTTAACAACAACCGTATAGGTTGCGGTACGACCGTTTTCACTCGTTGCCGTTATTGTTGCCGTACGCGAAGCGACAAGATTGAGATAGCAATCAAACACGTCGTCGGATTCGTTATAGTAACTTCCCTGAATGCTGACAATGCCGTCGTTGCTCGAGGTGAACG
>JAEEUJ010000203.1 GCA_016290515.1 Clostridiaceae bacterium | reverse complement strand
TTATATTATGATAGACTGTCCCCCGTCGCTCGGATTGCTTACTCTTAACGCCTTAACTGCAGCGAATACTGTCCTGGTTCCGATTCAATGCGAATACTTTGCGCTTGAAGGTTTATCCCAGCTTATGGAGACAATAAAGATAGTTCAAAGAAGACTTAATACTTCCCTTTCTGTTGAAGGTGTTGTACTTACGATGTTTGACTCGCGGACAAATCTTTCTATTGAAGTAGCCGAAGAAGTTAGAAGACATTTTTCTGACCGTGTTTATCAGACTGTAATACCTAGAAATGTTAAACTCTCCGAAGCGCCAAGTTACGGGCTGCCAATAGTAATGTACGATAAAAATTCTAAGGGCGCGGAGGCGTACCTGAATTTAGCTCAGGAATTTATCCGTATTTCCGGTATCTAATTTTGAATTAAGCGAGGTATATTTATGGCTGTTACAAAAAGATCCGCATTGGGAAAAGGCTTAAGTGCTCTGATTGAAGAAAACACGATTAGTTCAGGCGTCGAAGAAATCGATATAATGAAGGTCGAACCGTCAGGAGATCAGCCAAGAAAACGATTTGACAAAGAAAAACTCGACGATCTCGCCGATTCTATTAAACAACATGGGCTAATTCAGCCGATAATTGTCCGCCAGGAAGGCAATATTTACAGGATCGTCGCCGGAGAAAGAAGATGGAGAGCTGCCAGAATTGCCGGATTGAACAAAATTCCTGTTATTGTACGTTCTCTTACGGACAGAGAGATTCACGAGATAGCATTGATAGAAAATATTCAACGTGAAGATCTGAATCCGATAGAAGAAGCAGAAGCCTACAGAAAACTTGTGGTTGAATATAATTTAACGCAGGAAGAGCTTGCCGGTATTGTCGGTAATAAAAGTCGCAGCGAAATCGCTAACAGAATGAGGTTATTGAATCTTGACCAGTCTGTTAAAGATATGATGATTGAAGGTTCAATTACTCCGGGCCAGGCCAGGCCGCTTCTTTCACTGCCTTCGGATATTCAGGCCGCAGTAGCACAAACGATCATTGAAAAAGGCTTGAATGCACGTCAGGTCGAGGATTTAGTTAAGAAAATCTCATCCGGAGCAGCGTCAAAAACCAAAGAAGTAAATAAAGATTCTGTCGAAAGCGTATCAAGTGAAGCTACTTCTCGTGATATTGAGATAATGCAGGGACGTTTACGTTCTGCATTAGGAACAAAGGTAAAACTTGCAGATAATAAAGGGCGCGGTAAGATCGTTATTGAATATTATTCGGCTGATGAACGTGAACGGCTTTTAGATTATCTGCTTGGATCGAATAAATGATTGTTTCACGTGAAACAATGAAAGGGTAATTTTTATGGACAAGGAAATCATTCTTATTATAGCTGTGATTGCAGTTTTGCTCTTTACAGTGAGTATAATATTGATCATCCTTACTATAAAAAGACTCAACCGGACAGAAAAACGGCTTCAGGAGGTCAATCAGCTGCTTTCTCAGACCAGAAAGACGATTTCATCAGGAAACATGACTTTTGATTCTGTTGAACAGGAGGAAGTGTTTAAAAGCATAATTGAGCGGATTGACACACTTGAAGAAAAACAGAAGACTAATTTTGACAGAGTAGATATTGTCCGGTATTTTGCGTCAGATAAAGATGAAGGCCGCTCAAGCTACTCTATCGGATTAACTAACGCAAAGAAGGACGGGCTTGTATTGACAGCGCTTATGTACCGCAACGGAATGAACCTTTACGCCAAACACGTTTCAGACGGTGTAAGTGATGTTCCTTTGTCAGAGGAAGAAAAGGAAGCTGTATCAAGAAGTAAAGTAACTAAAATCATAGGATAAATTAAAATCATATTATCTGCTTGAAAGGAAGTAAGATTATGTTAGACATTAAGGTTATCAGACAGAACCCGGATCTGTTGATTAAGGCGCTTGAAAAACGTCATTCAAAGATTGACCTCACAGAGTTTTTGGACCTCGACCGTAAAAGAAGAGAGATTATTGCTGAAGCAGAGCAATTAAAAAACAAGCAAAATGAAGCTTCTAAGCTTATACCGGGTTATAAGAAGGAAGGAAAAGATATTTCCGCACTAATGGCTGAAATGAAGGCTATAGCTGACCGGGTAAAAGAGCTTGACGGTAAGACTCGTGAAATTGACGATGCGATGGAGAAAATCATGCTCACGATCCCGAATATCCCTAATGAACTTGTCCCGGAAGGTGAGGATGACAGGTTTAATCAGGAAATTCGTAAATACGGTACGCCGACTCAATTTGACTTTGAGCCTAAAGCGCACTGGGATCTCGGTTCGTCTCTTGGAATTCTCGACCCCGAAACGGCCGGAAAGGTTACAGGAACAAGATTTACGTTCTACAGAGGCCTCGGGGCAAGACTTGAGCGTTCTATCGGTAATTTTATGCTTGATTATCATACGGCTCACGGATATACCGAGATTTTCCCGCCGTTTATGGTTAACCGCGCAAGTATGACCGGCACCGGACAACTTCCGAAGTTTGAGGATGGCGCGTTTAAAATCACTGGAACCGACTATTTTATGATTCCTACCGCTGAAGTACCTGTAACAAATATGCATCGAGACGAAA
>JAEEUJ010000202.1 GCA_016290515.1 Clostridiaceae bacterium | reverse complement strand
TTTGCTTTTGAGGGTGACTCAAGAATAACTAATTTTGACATAATTCCTCTTCCTGTTTCTTATATTTTTTTGTATTTTCTTCCGGGCAGCATTTCAATAACGCCGTACATTTCAAGCTCGGTTATTGCCGAGAGCGCCTTCTGAATGCTTAAGCCGGATTCGGTTACTATTTCATCCAGATCGGTTTCGCCGTCAATGACGTTGTAAACCGATTTTGCGTTTTCTCCCGCGCCTGCGGGAAGAGGTTTTGGTTCTGCCTTAACAGTCGGCTTTTCAGCCTTCTTCGGCTTTGTTATTATATTTTCTTTTGCCGCAGTATATTCCTGAAGTGCTGAGGAGAGCGGAACGTCCGCATTCTCAATACTCAGCCTGTCGGGATATCTGTAATAATATTCCTCGACGATATCAAGCGCCGTGAAAACGGGCTTGGCTCCGTCGTGAATAAGTCGGTTAGCGCCGTTGAACGAGCTTGCGAACACGTCTCCGGGGACAGCAAATACGTCACGCCCCTGCTCGGCGGCACATCGCGCGGTAATAAGCGAACCGCTTCTCTCCCCCGCTTCGATTACGACAGTGCCCAGCGACATACCCGAAATAATGCGGTTGCGCATCGGGAAGGTCGTTCTCGAAGCCGCCGTAAACGGTGCAAACTCGGTAACAAGTGCGCCGTTGTGAGATATTTCAAATCTCAGCGCCTCGTTCTCGCGCAGATAGTCGGTTCCAAGACCGCAGCCAAGAACACATACGGTTGGCTTTCCGGCGTTAAGCGCTCCGTTATGAGCCGCACTGTCAACGCCGAGCGCTCCGCCCGAAACGACGGTAAAGCCCGCGTCCGAGAGCATTGACGAAATAACCGTTGCCGCTCTTGTTCCGTAAACGGAAGCGTTTCTTTTGCCGACAAGCGCTATGAACAACTCGCCCGAAATGCATTCGACGTTACCGTCAACATAGAGCACTGCGGGATAGTCGCAGATTTCGCGTAAAAGCGGCGGATACTCAGGGTCCTCGGGAGTGACGATATCCCAGTGATTCTGCTGACAGTCCTTTATTATATCCGCGGATTCGGACGGGCTGTAACGCGTAAGCTTTTCAATCTGCTTAGCGGTGAAAAGTCCCGACAGCAGCCATTCGCTTCTGCCCGCTTCATAAAGCTGCTTTGCAGAGCCGAAGCAGTTGATAAAATCGTCAATCTTCGCCCCGTAGCCGAGTGTGCGCTGAAGCCATATCCAGTACTCGCAGTTCTTCATCGCATCATCTCCCACATCGCTATAATCGCGGCGGCGGAAGCGTTGAGCGATTCAGCTTCGCCCTTCATCTTAATCGTGGCGCGTACGGCGCACAGCGACTGTATGTCAGGCGAAACACCGTTGCCCTCGTTGCCGATAACGGTTAAAACGCCTTGTGAAAAGTCAACTGTCGTAATATCCGTTGCGTTGGCGTCGGGGACGGTTGTGAGCGTTAATATACCCATAGCGTTTGCCTCGTTAATAAGCGAAGCAAGGCTGTCCGTCTGACAGACGGGAATTCTCATAAGGCTGCCCATGGAAGCGCGCAACGCCTTGGGATTGTATATATCACAACCTCCGAAAGTGATAAGCGCGTCTATGCCGAGCGCCTCAGCGGTACGGGCAACAGAGCCGAGATTCTGCGGATTCTGAACGTTCTCAAGGGCAAGATACCTTGCGCCCTTTAAGAGCTTAAGCTCAGTGTTCTTCTTTGCCTTCACGACACTGAATACACCCTGAGTGCTGACGGTATCGGAAAGCTTGTCGGCCACCTCATCGCTGATAACGAAAACCTCGCCGCTCTTTTCAAGAAGCGGTGAAACGGTATCGCGGTATTTTTCAAGCGCGTTTTGTGTTATGTAGGTTTCCCTGACGTCATAGCCACTTCTCACGGCATCGGCGCACAGTCTCGCGCCCTCAAGCGTGAAAAGTCCGCTTTCGCGGCGAAGCGAAGCGTCCGTAACGAGCTTCTTTACATATTTGATTCTGTCATTATTCCGACTTGAAATTACAGAATATTCCATATTTCACATACCAAAAATTAACCACGCCGTAAAATCGGGCGTGGTTATAGCTTATTTAAGAGCCGCTTTTGCCTGCTCTGTAAGAGCTGTAAATGCTGCAGGATCGGAAATTGCGATCTCAGAAAGCATTTTGCGGTTTAATTCAACGCCTGCCTTTGAAAGACCGTTAATGAAGGTTGAGTAATTCATACCGTTAAGCTTGCAAGCAGCTGAGATTCTTGTGATCCAGAGTCTTCTGAAATCTCTCTTCTTCTGCTTTCTGCCGATATATGCATAATTACCTGACTTCATAACTGCCTGCTTGGCAGTCTTGAAAAGCTTTGACTTTGAGCCATAGTAGCCCTTAGCGAGCTTTAAAACTTTATTTCTTCTTTTGCGAGTCATCATCGCACCCTTAATACGAGCCATAATATATTACCTCCGAAAAATTAGTAGTTATGCGGCTGTGCCGCCTGAAATCATTTATAGGGAATAAGACGCTTAATCTGTTTCTGATTTGTTACGTCGGCAACAGAGGTCTTACGAAGATTTCTCTTTCTCTTAGTGGTCTTCTTATTAAGAATGTGTGACTTGTAAG
>JAEEUJ010000043.1 GCA_016290515.1 Clostridiaceae bacterium | reverse complement strand
AGCCAGAGGACTTGTAAAGGTTAACGGTAATATCTGGTCCGCCCGTAACGAAACCGACGAAATAATCGCCGAGGGCGAAAAGGTAACCGTTATTAAAATAGAAGGCGTTAAGCTTATAGTAAAAAAGGAGGATTAATATGCCTTATATTATCGGAGGAATTATACTTTTCATACTTGTCGTTGTTGCGGCAAACATCAAAATCGTACCGCAGTCAAAAGCATTCGTTATTGAGAGACTCGGTGCGTATATGGACACCTGGCAGACGGGCTTCCATATCAAGGTTCCGTTCTTTGAGAGAGTTGCAAAAATCGTTTCCTTAAAGGAGCAGGTTGTCGACTTCCCGCCGCAGCCCGTTATCACCAAGGATAACGTTACCATGCAGATAGACACGGTCGTTTTCTTCCAGATTACCGACCCCAAGCTTTACACCTACGGCGTTGAGAGCCCGATTTCCGCTATCGAAAATCTTACGGCTACCACGCTGCGTAACATTATCGGTGAGCTCGAGCTTGACGCTACGCTTACCTCGCGCGATACAATCAACGCCAAAATCCGCGTAATCCTTGACGAAGCAACTGACCCGTGGGGCATCAAGGTTAACCGTGTTGAGCTTAAGAACATCATCCCTCCGCGTGAAATTCAGGACGCGATGGAGAAGCAGATGAAGGCCGAGCGTCAGCGCCGTGAATCAATCCTTACCGCAGAGGGTGAGAAAGCGAGTAAAATCCTTGTTGCCGAAGGACATAAGGAATCCCAGATTCTTAACGCCGAGGCTGAGAAGCAGGCGGCAATCCTTCGCGCAGAAGCTGTCAAGGAAGCCAAAATCCGCGAGGCAGAGGGTGAAGCCGAGGCCATCAAGGTTGTTCAGCAGGCAAACGCCGACGCCATCAAGCTTATCAACGAAGCCAATCCCAGCGACGCCGTAATCGCCATCAAGAGCCTTGAAGCGTTTGCAAAGGCTGCCGACGGTCAGTCAACCAAGATTATCATTCCGTCGGAAATTCAGTCCATCGCAGGTCTTGCAACGGGCATCAAGGAAGTCCTTGCAGACAACGGTAAAAAGGAATAAAAGATAAAAAACACTTTTCTTAAAAGGGGTAAGGAAAATGTCAACATCAATAGATTTCATCAAACAGTACGGCGAAAAGACCTTTGACGAGCTGCCTTTCTGCGATGTGGATAATCTCGCTTTGTGTGAGGTTTTCTATATGCCTTTCGAAAAGGTTATCTACGACCGCTACGACAGAGAGCCGATTTCCTTCAAGGAAGCCTGCGACAAGCTGTTTGCGTATAACGGCTTCAAGCACGTCGGTCCCGGTCTCGTTCTGCCCAAGTCCATAAGCGTTAAGATGATGGCTATGGCCGACTCCAAGCGCTATGCAGATATCAAGATGGTAGCCTGTCAGTCAGTATTCAACTTCAATCCCGCAATTCAGTTTGCGGCGGTTACGCTCATACTTCCCGACGGCACTCTTGTAATTGTTTACAGAGGCACCGACGACACGCTTGTCGGCTGGAAGGAGGACTTCGATATCTATACCAGAATCGTTGTTCCCTCGCACAAGCTCGGCGTTCAGTATCTTGAAAAGATTGCAAAGACATATAAGGGCGACATAATTATCTGCGGCCATTCAAAGGGCGGCAATATCGGCCTTTACAGCGCAATCAACTGCAACAAGACCACGCGCAAGAGAATTGCCCGTCTTTACAACAACGACGGACCGGGCTTTCACGATTACAGATATCTCAACACCCCCGCCTACAAGGAGCTGCTGCCGAGATACCGCCATTTCGTACCCTCGAATTCAATGATAGGTATGCTTATGGCGCATGACGACGACTATCAGATAGTCAAGAACACGCATTTCCTCGGTATGATTCAGCACGCACCGTTTACGTGGAAGACGAACGGCACAAGCTTTGCCACGAAGGAAGATTTGTTCCTGATGGCAAAGATTACCGACATCGGACTTCGCAGTATGATTTTCGGCCTTAACGATAAACAGAGCAAGGTGTTCGATCAGGTTCTCGAAACGATAGTCGAGGGCGTAGGTCAGATTAATCTTACCAATTTCTCGCACAATATCGCTTCGTCTGTCAAGGGCGTTGTCAAGGCGTTCAGGGGACTTGACGAGGACACCAGAAAGGTCTGGAAGTCCAACTTTGAGGGCGCGGGCAAGAAGTTCGCCGACGCCGTAACCTCGCTTCGTGAGAAGGATACTGCGAACCGCGATTCCGCCGAGAGAGCGGCAGCCGCTGCAGCCGAGGCGTAATTTCAAAAAAACTATTGACAAATCGCAATTAAGGTTACATAATATCTAAGCAAATTGAAAAGTTTGCAAAAACATTATCGGTAGGTAAGGCTCCCACAGGGATATGCAAAAGCGCTTTGCTTTTGTCACGGGCTGCTGCCGCGAAAGGTGGAGACACCGTAAGCAGGTCAGCAGTTTGCATCGAATTAAGGTGTAAACTAACGCAGTTTCATTGCCCTCTGAAGCTAAAGCTTGAACGAAATGACAGTAATTGACTCATACCGTCGTTTCGCGCCGGTATGAGTTTTTTGATTATTATTTCAAGTGAGGTGAAAACAATGGACGCATCAGGCGTGACGGGCAAAGACGCAGTACAGCGAAGTAGCAATTATACCGACGCTTCGTGCGCCGTTGCTTTCGCATAAGTCCTTGTCCGGTTTCCTGATATTATTACTATTGCAAGGAGGGAAACTGAGATGGAAGAAGAAATCATGCTCGAGGAAGAGCAGATAACCGAATTACTGGATGCCAAACAGTACCATAAATTAAAAGAAATACTTTCCGAAATGAACGAAGCGGATATCGCGGCGATACTCGCCGAGATACCCGAGGATAAGCTTCCGCTTGTGTACCGCATACTGCCCAAGGAGCTTGCGGCCGAGGTTTTCGTCAATATGGACTCCGACGCGCAGGAAATCCTTATCAGAGCCTTCAGCGATACCGAGCTTCGTGAAGTTCTTGACGAGCTTTACGTCGACGACGCGGTTGACGTTATTGAGGAAATGCCCGCGACGGTCGTCAAGCGTATTCTTATGCACACCGACCCCGAGGTAAGAAAGAGTATAAACGAAATACTCAAGTATCCCGAGGACTCGGCGGGCAGCCTTATGACAATCGAATACGTTGACCTTAAAAAGTATATGACGGTTGAGGATGCCTTTACGAGAATAAGACGTACGGGCGTTGACAAGGAAACTATTTACGTTTGCTATGTCACCGACGAAAACCGTAAGCTTCTCGGACTTGTTACCGTTAAGGACCTGCTTCTTAACGAGTATTCCAAGAAAATGTTCGAGATAATGGAAACGAACGTCATCTGCGTCAACACTCTTGACGATAAAGAGGACGTTGCCGATAAGTTCCAGAAATACGATATGATGGCGGTTCCCGTAGTCGATCAGGAGCACAGACTTGTCGGAATTATCACATTCGACGACGCTATGGACGTCTTGCAGGACGAGAACACCGAGGATATCGAAAAGATGGCGGCTATCACGCCCACCGATAAGCCTTATCTTAAAATGAGTGTTATCGACACGTGGAAAACACGTTTTCCGTGGCTGCTTCTGCTTATGGTTTCCGCGGCCTTCACGGGAAAGATAATCCAGAGCTTTGAGAGCGCTCTGCAGGCGCAGATAGTACTGACCTCGTTTATTCCTATGTTAATGGATACGGGCGGTAACTGCGGCGGTCAAGCGTCCGTCACGATTATCCGCAGCCTGTCGCTCGGCGATATCGAGTACAGCGACGTGTTCAAGGTTATATGGAAGGAATTCCGCGTAGCGTTCCTTTGCGGCATAACACTTGCGGTTGTAAACTTCGCGAAGCTTATGCTTTTTGACAAGGTAGGCGTTATGGTTTCGCTTACGGTCTGCCTGACTATGATTATGACAATCATCTTTGCCAAGTTTGTCGGCTCTACCTTGCCGATACTCGCAAAACGCTTAGGCTTTGACCCTGCAGTAATGGCGAGCCCGTTCATAACGACTATCGTTGACGCGATTTCGCTTATCGTATATTTCAATATCGCAGGACTTATTCTCAAAATATGAGTATAAAAAAAGACTCCCTCGGGAGTCTTTTTTATTGCCTTTTATAACAGTTCCCTCAGCTTGTCGAGGAAGGCTTCCTCGCCGAAGGTATTTATCTTGAAGAACATCGCCTGACTGCCGCCCGACGCGATAGCCGAGAGAGCAACGGGGCCGTTACCGGCCTGAAAGAGCGTAACGCTTAAGGAAACGCGGTTGCCGCCAATATAGCTGTAACGCTCGAATACACGAACGCTGCAGCGCGCTTCAGGCGTTGTGAAGTCGCTTGCATCCTCGAGAGAAGCCGAAATGCTTCCGCCCATTATTCCGTTTTCGATTCTCGACAGCAGACTGTCAAAATCGGAAGTTATAAACTGTTCTAATTTTGCCATTTCAATCTCCTTGAAAGTTATAATTTTCGCTTCGCGAAAAGTTATGAGTTATGAACTATGATTTTCGCTGCGCGAAAAGCTTTTATTTTTCATCAGCAAGTTTCTTTTTAAGTGTAGTTACCGATGATACCAACATTCTGCGAAGTTCAACACAGTCTTTATGAAAGCTTTCGTACTCAGGCTTTGAGATACTGTTTGTTTCAAAAAGCAATTCTAACCAGTATTCGGTTTCGTTGCACTCTCTTAGGGCGATTTCAAATTTTGAAATAAAGTCCTTTGTTCCCTGTGCATATTGCGCTTCATGCACGTTTGCGCCGACGGAAGTCCCTGCTCTGAGTAATTGGTCTATCAATGGGTATTCAATTCTGTTTGATTTAAGTTTTCTGCACAGAAAAACTATGTTTTTAGAAAACTCTTTTGCTTTTGTTCTGATTATACTGTCAGCCATTTGAAGTCCTCTGCTAATAATTATTAACGTTGCGTCAGCAACTCATAACTCAAAACTCATAACTTGTCCGCAGGACAATCATAACTCATTCATATTCAACCGTCGCAGGGGGCTTTGACGTAATATCGTAAACAACTCTGTTGATTCCGCGCACCTCGTTTGTAATCCTGCTCGAAACTCTTTCGAGTATTTCGTAGGGAATGCGCGCCCAGTCCGCCGTCATAAAGTTGTCGGTTGTAACGGCTCTCAGGATTATAATATCTTCATACGTTCTGTGGTCGCCCATAACGCCTACGCTCTTTGCGTCGGGGAGGACTGCGAAGAACTGGCTTAAGTTTTCGGCGTATCCGCATTTGTCCATCTCGTCGCGAAGCACTGCGTCCGCGTCCTGAACGAGACGGATTTTCTCGGCGGTGATTTCGCCTAAGATTCTTACCGACAGTCCGGGGCCGGGGAAGGGCTGACGCCACACGAGCTCTCTGGGAATTCCGAGCTTTTCGCCTACGGCGCGGACCTCGTCCTTGAACAAATCCTTAAGCGGTTCGATAATGCCGTCGAATTTGACGGATTTCGGCATCTCAACCTTGTTGTGATGTGTTTTTATAACCGACTGACCCGTGCCCGCACCCTTGCCCGACTCTATGCGGTCGGGGTAAATGGTGCCCTGCGCGAAGAAGCCCGTTGCGTTTTCTTTCCTGATCTGCTCCCAGAAAACGTTGTAGAACTCCGTTCCGACTATCTTTCTCTTTTCCTCGGGGTCGGTAACGCCCCTGAGCTTCTTTAAGAAATGTCCCTGACAGTTAACCCTGACAAAGTTCATTTCAAACATGCTTGTAAAGGTCTTTTCAACGAAGTCGCCCTCGTCTTTTCTCATAAGACCGTGGTCCACGAAAACGCAGGTCAGCTGATTGCCTACGGCGCGGCTGAGCAGTCCCGCCGCAACCGACGAATCCACACCGCCCGAAAGACCGAGAACAACCTTTTTATCGCCGATTTGCTCTTTTAACTCGGCAACGGTACGGTCGATAAACGAGTCCATCTGCCAGTCGCCAGCGCAGCCGCAGATTTCATACAGGAAATTGTGAAGAAGCTCCTTACCGAACTGCGAGTGAGTTACCTCGGGGTGGAACTGAACGGCATACACGCCCTTTTCTTCGTTCTCCATAGCGGCGCACGGACAGTTGTCGGTGGTCGCGGTAATCTCAAAGCCTTCGGGAACGGCGGCTATATAATCGGTATGGCTCATCCAGACGACCGATTTTTCGGGAATGCCCTTGAAAAGCTTGCTGTCGGCCCTGAGGTTGAGTTCAATCTTACCGTATTCCGAAACGGGCGCGGTCTTGACCTCGCCGCCTGTCATCCACGCGATAAGCTGACAGCCGTAACAGATGCCGAGCACGGGAATACCGAGCTCAAGTATGCTTCTTGAATAATGAGGGGAGGAGAGGTCAAATACGGAATTCGGCCCGCCCGTGAAAATGATACCCGAGTAGCCGTTTGACTTTATCTCGTCGATAGGCGCGGTGTAGGGCAGAATTTCGGCGTAAACTCCGTTGTCGCGCACCCTGCGCGCGATAAGCTGGTTATACTGACCGCCGAAGTCAAGTACAAGTATCTTTTGCATATTCTCACTCCCGTTGAATTATTAAAGAATATTATAATAGGTTTGCGTTTTCTTGGCAATAGGAATTTTGTATAAAAGGGAGATTTGTAAAAACAACAATTTGTAATAGAAGTCATTTTGGTGACCCGGACGAGATTTGCAGTGCCGAGGCACTGCAGAGTTTGCTTCGCAAACTAATCTTATTTTATGTCCCTTTTTGCTCCGCCTTCGGCGAACCGCAAAAAAGATGGACGATTTACCGTTCAAATCTCGTTCTTAACTTAGAACAACCATAAAAAGAGACACCGTAAAGGTGTCTCTTTTTATGGTGACCCGGACGAGATTTGAACTCGTGTTACCGCCGTGAAAGGGCGGTGTCTTGACCACTTGACCACCGGGCCTTATATGAAAATGGTAGCGGCAGTCGGACTTGAACCACCGACCTTCCGGGTATGAACCGGACGCTCTAGCCAACTAAGCTATGCCGCCACGTGAAGCCGCCCTTTCGGACGGCTTTGATATTATAATATATAAGATTTTTATTGTCAATACTTTTTTGACTAAAAAATCTTACTTGCCCTGTGTAATCATATAGGGCTGGATTGCGCCTGCAAGCTTCGGAACGGGCAGAGTCTGGAGAACTACCTCGCCGGGGCCGGTAACAACCGTGTTGAAAAGACCTTCGCCGCCGAACAGAACGTTCTTTACGCCCTTGACGGTAACTACGTCCATCGAGCAGCTTGCGCTCATAAGTACAACGTGGCCGGTGTCAACGATAAGCTGCTGACCTGCGGCAAGATTGTATCTCATAGCTGCGCCGTCGATTTCAATGAATGCCGTGCCTGTGCCCGAAAGCTTCTGCATAATGAAGCCTTCGCCGCCGAAAAAGCCTGCGCCGAGCTTCTTCTGGAAGAAGGTCGAAAGCTCTACACCTGCGGTTGAAGCGAGGAACGCGCTCTTCTGGGCAACGTATTCCTTGCCGGGAGCAACGTCGAGAGCAACTATTTCACCGGGAAGGCTGCTTGCAAAGGCTATCATGCCCTCGCCGCCCTGAGCGGTGTAGTTGTTCTGGAAAAGGCTCTCCTTGGTCATCATTCTGCCGAGCATTTTGCCGATACCGCCGTTTGAAGATGTTTCCATCTGCATATTCGGGGTCATCCAGCTCATGCCGCCGCCTTCGGTAATCATCTTTTCGCCCGCGTCAAGCGTGCAAACAAGTACGGGGAAATTTCCTCCCTGAATTTCATACCTCATAATCTTTCCTCCTGTTTTTGATTAATATAATCTACCAACGCTCCTGCGGAGCAGTCGGGTAAATCCAGTTCCTGAACGGGCTCAATCATATTTTCAAGATAATGCGCGTCGCTGTTTCTGACAATCTTCATTTCGCGAAGCAGGGGATTGCTCTCATAAAAGCTTTCGACGTTTGCCTCGGGCGTGAATTCGACCGTCGTGAAATTAAGCTCGGGATAGATAAAGCCCATAACCGACAGCAGACTGTACGAGCTTCTGTCAAGGTGAGCGGGGAAGCAAGCGCCGTCGTATTTTTTAACAAGTCCGACCAGCTCGTCAACCGAAACCGAGGACGCAAGATGCAGAAGCCTTTTCTCAAATCCTGCGGCTTCGTCGTCGGAGTTCATGATTATCTGCTCGCCGTATATTTCGGGCTTGTTTTCGATATCGGGCATAGTCGAGCGGATATAGTCCGAGAATTCAAGCGCCTTTTTCACGTTTCTGAAAAGGCAGACGCAGTGTATTTCCTCCGCCGTGCAAAGTTCCATTCCGGGCACAACCGTCAGCCCGATTTTCTTGCCCGCTTTTACCGTCGGTTCGCAGTTAAGGCAGGAATTGTGGTCGGTGAGCGCAATCATATCATAGCCCAGCAGCTTTGCCATATTGACAATATTGCAGGGCGTCATATCGTTGTCGCCGCAGGGCGACAGGCATGAATGAATGTGCAGATCCGCCTTAACCTTCATATAAGCTTTCCCAATTCAACCGCTAAAGTATATGCATTTCTGTCGGACTGCAGGATGTTGATGTCCTGCTGTTCGGCTCTCTTTTTTGCGTCGTCGTCAAGCGCGGCGTTCTCGGTGAGTACTATGCACGCGCAATCGGTAAGCACCGCAACGGCGGCACAGTTGATGTTACCCATAACGGTAAACCAGCAGTCACCCGACTGACAGCGCGACATAACCCAGCTTAACAGGTCGCCGCAGTAGCCGCCCGTGATTTCTCTGTCAAGGTCGCCCTCGACAAGTATATTGAGTTCAAGCTTTTCGGATAATTCTTTAACCGTCATATCATTTATCCTCTGATTTTCTGAACGGAGCGGGAATAGGTATGGTATTCGAGCCGTCGGTGTTTTCACTCGTGAAGAATACGCAGTCCTCAATGGACGCCTTGCCCCTGACTATATCCTCGGCAAGGTCCTTGCAGCTCGGAGCGCCGCAGGTGCCGCAGTCAAGACCGGGAAGCATTTCGATAATCTCGTTCATCCTCGACATCTTTATCATAGCCTCGCGGACATTGTCCGCAAGCTTCATTATCGAAACGGGTTCAAGCGGCTTCTGCCAGCAGAGCGATTTCGGTATTTCGTTTGAGGGCAGGTGATTGCAGGAAATCGGCATATACTTGCGAAGGTGATTTATTCTCGCCTTTGCAACGTAAGGATTTTCAACCGTCAGCGGTCCGCCTACGCAGCCGCCGGGGCATGCGTTAAGCTCAATGAAATCGAGGTCGTTAAGCTTTTCGTCCTCAAGCTCCTCAAGAACCTTGATAACGTTCTCGATACCGTCAGCCGCGAGATAACGGTCGGCGAAAACTCCCGCCGCCTCGCCGCCTGACGAAGCCCAGCTGACGCCGATAATTCCCGAATTCTTAAGATTTTCGTTTTCTTCCGTATTGAGCTTTTCCATACAGCCCAGCAATACGGGGTAGATATCCTTAATAGAGAATACGCCGTTGACGTATGATTTTATGTTACAGATAGGCGACTTGATAGCCGTAATCTTAGCCGTGCAGGGGGTGATGAAGAATACGCCTATGTCGTCGTTGCCCAGTCCCGTTTCGCGCATAGCCTTTTCTCTGGCGATTCTCGCCGCCTCCTCCATGGGTGCGTTGAGATTGAGCACGTGGTCTATAAGGTTGGGAAAACGTACCCTGATAAGCCTTACAACCGCAGGGCAGGCTGACGAGATGACCGGCCTCGGTCTGCGCTCGTCCTTGAGCGCAAGTCTCGTCGCCTCCGAGATGAATTCGGCGGCCTGCGAAACCTCGCATACGTCGTCGAAGCCCATCTGTTTAAGCCCGTTTAACACGATGTCCGTGTCCTCAAGGTTGTTGAACTGACCGTAGAGGGTAGGGGCGGGCAGAGCAATTTTATACTTGTACTGAAGAATTTCCTCGAAGGGATACTTCTCGGCATACTTCGCGTGGTGAGGGCAGATTCTTATGCATTCGCCGCAGTCGATACATCGCTCTTTTATAATATACGCCTTGCCGCGGCGTACGCGGATTGCGCCCGTCGGACAGTGCTTTATGCAATTCGTGCAGCCCTTGCAGAGTTCCTCGTCAAGGCGCACCGAGTGGAAAAACTCGTTCTGATTAGTAATATCAACCATCAATAATCTCCGCGAGGGTTATTCCTTAACGTCAACCCTCAGTTTAATAACCGTTCCGACGCCGACCTCTGATTCGATAATCATTTCGTCGGTGTATTTTTTTATGTTCGGCAATCCCATACCCGCGCCGAAGCCCAGTGCGCGCACGTTATCGGGTGCGGTGGAATAACCCTCCTGCATGGCAAGGGAAATATCGGCAATACCGGGACCGTGGTCAATAAGCTCCATTTTGATGCATTCGGGGTCAACGGAAACATCTATCGTTCCGCCGCCTGCGTGAATGACCATATTTATTTCGGCCTCGTACAGAGCAATAACGACGTTGCGTATAGTCGCGGGGTCAAAACCTAATTTCTTGAGATGTGCCTTAACGTCGCCCGAAGCCTCGCCCGCGCGGGTGAAATCGTCACCGGGCACTTCGTAGTGAAGTTCAAACAGACTCATTTTATAGCTCCTCCGCGCAAGCCCTTTTCATAGAGCATACCGCA
This sequence comes from Clostridiaceae bacterium, assembly GCA_016290515.1. Classification (GTDB taxonomy): domain Bacteria; phylum Bacillota; class Clostridia; order Oscillospirales; family Acutalibacteraceae; genus Fimenecus. Next base: position 2,556 of record JAEEUJ010000043.1, on the reverse strand, counting down.
GGATGCGAACATCGGATATTTAGTCGAGAGAAGAACTATATCTCTTTCCTTTGCAAGCTCTATGATGCTCTCGTCGGGCTTCTTGCCCCTTACGAAAACGATGCACTGCATATCCATCATCTCGGCAGTCCTTACAACCTGCGGATTCATAAGACCCGACAGAAGCACCGCCTGCTCCTTGACGTAGGCTAAAACGTCGCTCATCATATCGCTGCCGCAGGCCGTGTAAACGTCGCGGTCAAGAGCGTTCTCGCCGCAGATAACCTCGGCTTCAAGTATGTCTTTTATTTCACTGACTTTCATATTACCCTCCTTGAAAATCGCTGATTATTTCATTAACACTTCTATTATAAACTAAAAAAATACTATATGCAAGTGTAATGCAAAATGCGGACACTTTTGCCTTCGTGGGACTATGGGTGAGGGATGCTTTTTCGAGAAAGGATGAAAAATATGAAAAACAAACTCAGCAAAAAAGAAGAAGCCTTCTGCCGATATTACGCCCAGCTTCGCTCACCACGGCAGGCGGCGTATCTCGCGGGCTATAAGGCTTTGCCCGCACTCAACGGCGCGAAGCTTATTTCAAGGCAGGAAATAAGACAGCAGATTGAAAAGCTCGACAGGGAAAACGATTCAATAAGTCAGGCTAAGGCGGGATTCAGGCACCTCGCCTTCGGTCCTGTTGCCGATGCGATAAAGCTTATCGACGGCGAACGCGGCGAGCTTGAAAGCCTTGATCTTTTTATGGTGTCGGATATCAAGATACCAAAGGGCGGCGGAATGGAGATTAAATTCTTTGACCGTCTAAAAGCACTCGAAGCTCTTGCGGCACTCGAAGCGGTCGGCTCGGGCGAGAGCTCGCTGCCGTTTTACAAGGCGCTTGAAAGTTCGGCAAAGCTTATAAACGAAAGGCAGGATGACCTTGAGAGCTGAAGATTTCAGATCCTTTTCAAAGAAACAGTTGACTTTGCTCAACTGGTGGTGCGAAAGCAGCCCTTACAAATCCCGTGACGCGATTATCTGCGACGGCGCGGTGCGAAGCGGAAAGACGGTCTGTATGTCCTTGAGCTTTACGGCATGGGCGTTCTACCGTTTTTCGGGAAGCTCGTTTGCCTTCTGCGGCAAGACAATCACCTCGCTGCGCAGAAACGTTATCACCCCTCTTTTGCAGCTTTTAAGGGATCTGGGCTTTGACTGCCGCGAGAGTGTGTCAAAGAATTACGTCGATATTTCAAGGGACTGCGTCACCAACCGCTTCTATCTTTTCGGCGGCCGCGACGAGTCCTCGGCGGCGCTTATTCAGGGACTTACGCTCTCGGGAATTATGCTTGACGAGGTTGCGCTGATGCCGCGCTCCTTCTGTGAGCAGGCGATAGCGCGCTGCTCGGTTGACGGCTCACGGCTGTGGTTCAACTGCAACCCCGAAAACCCTGCTCACTGGTTCTATCGGGAGTGGATAAAAAAGGCGGACGAAAAGAACTGTCTGTATCTGCATTTCAGAATGGAGGACAATCCCTCACTCTCCACCGATATCATCAACCGCTACCGCACGCTTTACTCCGGCGCGTTCTACGAACGCTTCGTCGAGGGCAAGTGGGTGGCGGCAGACGGGCTCGTTTACCCGTTTTTCGGCGAGAGCTTCATTTATGAAGTGCCCGACAGTTTCGAGCGGTTCTACGTCTCGTGTGACTACGGAACAGTCAATCCGACCTCGATGGGACTATGGGGCGAGAGCGGCGGCTGCTGGTACAGAATCGACGAGTTCTATCACGACTCAAAGCGAAAAGGCTTTCAGATGACGGATGAGGAATACTATGCTTCACTCACGGACCTCATCGGCTCAAGAACAGTGGAGGCAGTGATAGTCGACCCGTCGGCGGCTTCGTTTATCGAATGTATCAGACGGCATAACCGATACGCGGTATTAAAGGCTGATAACGACGTGCTCTCGGGAATACGAAAGACCTCCGATGCGCTGAAAACGGGGAAGCTGAGAATCTGCAAAACCTGTCCCGACATTATACGGGAATTCTACCTTTACCGTTGGGACGAGTCTGCAAAGAATGACGCTCCCCGTAAGGAAAACGATCACGCAATGGACGACATGAGGTATTTTACGGCTACTGTGCTGAAGGACACAAATGATGACTTCTTCGCAGTCAGCCTGACTAGAGAAAGGAGGTTTTGATTTGGCAATATTCAAACGAAAAAAGACGGACGAAAAGGTGCCGGCGCTCGTTTCAACTGCACAGAGAACTGCATACCGAAGCGCGCTCTCACGCGCCATGAATCCGTCACCGTACGAGTACGAGCTTTACCGCCAGCTGAGAAACACCGTACCCGTCATAGACGCGGCAATCTACAAGATTATCAGGCTCACGGGCGGCTTCAGAGTGACAGTTGAGGACGGACGTTACGACGCCTTTATAGAAGACTTTGTAAAAAACGTCCGCTCCGACGCGGGTTCGGTTTCGCTGCAGAGCTTTATCGACACCTATTTCGAACAGCTTCTGTGCTACGGCACTGCGGTTGCCGAGATGCTGACGGACTCTGATG
>JAEEUJ010000042.1 GCA_016290515.1 Clostridiaceae bacterium | reverse complement strand
TCTTGGCACCTACCGCACTGGCAAAACAGGCATTCACCATCAAAGGTAAAGGAAATAAGGTATCTATCTCCTGCGATAACGGCATCTTTACCGGTGTGGATACAGGTCTTGTGAAATACCACTTTGAACTTGGAGCGGGTAAGGATTGTTTTGAATGGGTGTGATCCCTATGGGTGAGCATTACAAAAGCATTTTTCTGTCTGTAATAATATTAGCTGACAAATTCTGATTTGTCGAGCAAATGATTTTACAAAAAAATAATAAATGGTCATTAGATGGTCATTGGCAGTTTTCAGAAAAATCTCATCCTGAAGATTTCGGGATGAGATTTATATTTTCTGTTGGGATTTTCGGTTGAAAATTTTTGCTTTTTCGGTTTCAATTTTTCTGAATTTCAAAATTGAAAAATGCCCGAAAACCGCATAAAATAAGGCTTCCCGAGGGGAAGCCCTGGAGCTACTGGTCGGACTCGAACCGACGACCTCCGGTTGTATGTAAGGGAGAACTAATTAAAATAATCCTTAAATCCGTCATAATAAAAACTTAATTCATTTTTAGGGAATAAGTCTCTATATCTTTTTTCTGGAAAATGATTTGGGTTTTTAGGATCTGTTTTTGGATTGTCAGAACTGTGTAGAATAACATCAATTCTTGCTTTTGGAGAAATGCTCTTTTGTAGCATGTATCTAAACTCGTAATCCGCTATAGGCATAGAATAGCCAATAAAAATAATCTCATCGGCCTCTCTTAGTTCATTGCTTGCTAAATAAGCCTAACTGCTCATATACATCCTTTGAAAACGGACCATAATTGTACGGAAAGAACTTAGGTAATTTTTCAATGTCTATCTCTCCGTTTTTCATATTTGGAGCTATTTCGTTTTCAAATAAAAACATCATTTTTGTAAGCCTTACAGCTCCATTAATAACGCTTTGATTATCTAAATAAAGCAATAAAAGCAGTGCATCTGCTCCTGTAAGTTTTGACTTATTATTCATAAAACCACCCTTTTTATTACTTAAAACGGATTTTCTTGATAGGATCATAAATAAGATGCTAATCGCCGATATGCCGATTCCGTAAATCGGACCTACGCCGTAAAGTGGCAGTTGTTCTTTGTTTTTCATTTTCTTCCTTTCTTAAAACAGCTTGCAAATCCAAGCCGCAAGGAGGGATACAAACGGAAATGCAATTAGTTTTGCTATCTGCGATTTTAAGTTGAAGCCGTATTTTTTAAGCCCCTCGCAGCCCTCAATTTCGGGATAGTAGTGCTGGAAAAAACGAGATTTTGTGAGCAGAAGCCAGTCAAAGCAGATAATGTCAAACGCCTTGTAAATGTAGAGCATCAGAAGAAATCTTGCAAAGAACTGCCATAGAGTAAATTTGTTTTGTATTCCGTTATATGCACCGAAAAGAAAAGCAAAGGCAATACCGAGCATACTGACGATCAGCAGCGCCCACCCGAGCGCTCTTGCGCCCCTGAAGCGTTCCTCTTTTCTTTCAATTATCGCCGCCTGAACATCCTTCGGTGCAGATGAAAACAGAGCTTTTTTCTGTATAAGCGCCACGGCGGAATAAAGCATCAGAATAATTGAAGCAATAAAAACTGCAGAGAGAATTAGGGTTAAAGCCATTTTAAAACCTCCTTAACGAGGGACAAACTGATTGAGCTGTTCATCGTAGTAATAGCCGATGTCAGCCAGTTTTTCTTCAAGTTCCATGCGATTCTCACCGAGGTCATCGCACAGTATATCAAGGTTTGAATAATAATCTCTGAGCTTTGTATTAACTGCGCTCAAAAGAAGAAAAGGATCATTCGGCAGATTCATATTTGCTCCTTTCGGTTTCAGTAAACAATTCTGTTTTCGAGGCTGACCTTATTTTTTAGCTATTACCGTTATCCACGGTTTTGAAGGATGATGCCCAGACTGAACTGAAGTGAACCCGACGGATTTCAGGACAGCTGTCAGCTGCTCGGCAGTATAGCATTTCATACCGTCAATAATCTTTTCGAATTTAAGACCTGTTTCGTCATGGCCGTCGGATTCGTTGCAGATTAAGAACGTGCCGCCGTTTTTAAGCACTCTGTGAACCTCGGAAAAGCACTTTTCAAGGTCGCCCCAGAAATACACCGTTTCAAATGCCGTGGCAAGCTCAAACGAGTCATTGTCAAGTGAAAGCTTTGAAACATCACCCTGAAGCACCCTGCATCTGCCCGCCGAAATCATATCTTTGTTATACTCTCTTGCCTTCTCAACGGAAACCGCAGAGTAGTCAACGGCAGTTACCTTTGAATGAGGATACTTTTTCATCAGTTCACCTGCGTTTCTTCCGCCGCCGCAACCGAGGTCAACTGCAGCTTCTGGATTGATATCTTTAAGAAAAGACATACCCCAGTCGGATAATTTGGCGTGTCCGCCGTTCATTCCGTTTACCATCATCTTGCCGAGAAAGCCCTCGGGTTTTCTTGTCTGATTAAAATAGTTTTTCAAAATTCCCATAGTTTACTCCTTAAAATCAATTCTTACTATCTGCATTTTCATAAAGCCGTCGCCGATTTTTGATAAAGTTCTGAAAAGCGGCGGAACGGATTTGTCCTTCAGATTATTGTAGCCGAGCATATAACCCTTTGAGCTGACAGCCGCATTTTTAAGCCACGGCAAAATATCCTTTTCAATGCTGTTAACGCAGAAATAGTCGGCTATGCTTGTAATGCCCGCTTCCTTAACCCAGGTTTTGAGCATTATTTTTACGGCTCTTTCGTTTGCCGTGTCAAAACAAAGCTTACCGCCCGGGAAGCGCTTTGCCATAGCATTAAACAGCTTTTTTATATCGTCCTTTCTGAAATAGTAGAAAACGCCCGCCGCTATAAAGCACACTCCGTTTTCAGCGTTGATTTCGTCAAACCACGAAAAGTCATTGAGGTCGGCGGCTATGTTCTTCACTCTTTCGCTTTCGGGCAGAAGAGTATTGCGAACGCCGATAACGTCGGGCAAATCTATGTTATAAATAAGGCATTTTCCGTTGTCGCAGTTCTCGGCGGTCTGGTCAAGTCCGCAGCCGAGATTGACTATTGCCGCCTGCGGATGCTCTTTAAGGTAGCTTTTCGCCTCAATCATAAGGTCGTTTTCACGCATTGCAACCTCCAATGCGCCGAAACGGTAAGCCGTGCTTTTGGCTCTTTTTTCAAGCTCGGAAAAATCGTAATCAATTCTGTCAATCAGCTCAACCGCTTTTCTGTCCTCAAAAAGATTCGGGAAAAGCTCGGTGCAGAGTTTTCTGCCGTAAAGCGGAATAACCAGCGTTTCCTGAACGGTATTCTTTTCAATGTGTGTTTTTCCCATGACAATTACTTCTTTCCCGTGAGCAGAGCAGAGCCCGACAGCTCCATCCATACCGACTCAAAATTTGACATAAACTTTCCGTCGGTTGTGTCTATAAACTCAACCTTTTCGTAACCCATATCACGAAGCTTCTGAACAAAGGCATTCATATCGCCGTATCTTGACTTTGAAAAAATGTCGTGTATTGCAAAGGTTCCGCCTTTTTTCAGCACACGCAGGGTTTCAAGCAAAATTTCCTGTCTGTTAGTTGACGGAATATTGTGATAAACGTAATTGCTTGTTACGGCATCAAAGCTTTCATCAGGGAAGTTGAGTTTGTTTGCGTCGCCCTGTTCAAACGAAACGTTTGACACGCCCTCCGCCTTTGCGTTGCTTTCGCAAAGCGGCAGATTAAAGGAAGCGTATTCCTTTCCCCAGCGGTCAATGCCGATAAACGAAGCGTCGGGATTTCTCTTTGCGCAGGCGATTGTAAGCGCTCCGCTTCCGCAGCCGACGTCAAGACCTTTTCCGTTTTCGGGCAGTGTTACATAGTCGGCAATTCCCTCAATTATCTGTCTTGACATCTGCCGTTTGCCGTTGTATGAAAACGCGCGGTACATAAGCGCCATCCACAGCGAAACGAAAAAGCCTACAGCCGTTCCGATAAGGAATATGACAAACAAAACGGTTTTTAGCTTACCGGAAACAAGTCCGCTTACGCCGAAAATAATGAAAAGAATCAAACAAACTGCCGTTGCGACAACTGCAGACAGTACCATGCCTTTGGGCATCCAGTTTTTGTAATCGGGTTTCATATTATTACTCCTTTTTATCCGAATAAGCCGTGCTTTTTGTATTCCTCGCTTGTGAGCGAAACAAAAGTATAACCGGTATCGTCTATTGCCTTTTTCAGCTTTGCTTCATCAACGGGCGAGTCGGTAAGAAACGTTGCTTCCTCCTTTTTTCTCGAAGCGGAAACCTTTTTTGCTTCAGGGAATTCCTTCCTGATTGTGTCGCAGATATGCGCCTCGCACATACCGCACATCATCCCGTCAATTTTTACCGTAATCTTATTCATATTATTACTCCTTTATTAACCGAGCGCCACGTCAAGCGCCATCATTACCGTAAATCCGAATGCAAACATCACAACGCCTATATTTGAGTGTTCGCCTGCCGACATCTCGGGGATAAGCTCCTCGACAACGACATAAATCATTGCGCCTGCCGCAAAGGCGAGAAGATATGGCATAGCGGGAACAAGCAAACCTGCAAACAGCACAGTCAAAAGCGCTCCTATCGGCTCAACTGCGCCCGAAAGTGCGCCGAGACCGAATGATTTGAATTTCGTTTTGCCTTCGGCGTGAAGCGGCATAGATATAATCGCACCCTCGGGGAAATTCTGTATGGCAATACCGAGAGACAGCGCCAGCGCGCCGCCTGCCGTGATTTCGGCAGAGCCCGAAAGAAGTCCTGCATACACAACGCCGACAGCCATACCCTCGGGAATATTGTGAAGAGTAACCGCAAGCACCATCATTGTGGTTTTTGCCGCACGGCTTTTCGGCCCCTCTGCCTTATCGGCATACATGTGCAGATGGGGAATAACCCTGTCGAGTAAAAGTAGAAACAGTATTCCGAGCCAGAATCCGATAAATGCAGGCAGGAATGCAAACCGACCTTTGTTTTCGCTTAAACTCATGGCAGGTATGAGCAAGCTCCAGATTGAAGCGGCGACCATTACTCCGCCTGCAAAGCCCGTCAGCGCACGCTGAATATTACGGCTCAGTTCCTTTTTCATAAAGAAAACACAGGCCGAACCGAGCACCGTTCCCAAAAAGGGGATGGAAAGCCCCTCAAAAACATCAAGCCACATATACCGCACCTCAATTTCAATACAAATATGAGTTAGCAACCGCTAACCGCATGGCCGAAAAATAAAGTCATCTGAAAATGACCGCAAGTATTCAGTTAGCCTCTGCTAACTATAATATCACTTTATATTATAAAAGTCAATGATAATGTAATCAACTTCCCGGCGTAAAACACCCAGCCACCGAGCAACATCGGTGGCTGTACTTTTCTTGTGTTGTATGATATAATGAAACCGACAAATCGGGATTTCGCGAGGCTATTTATGGGATTTATATCATTCAATGAAGAATACTACCGCATAAAGCTGGAAGAATATGAGAATAAGATCCTTTCCGATGCAGATATCTGCGAAGCAAAACAACTCTTGAAGGTGCTTGACGATCTGACCAATGAAGGATATACCAATCTGAATGATACGATGGAAGCAGATTTCTCTTGTCTGACAAGGCTGAGAGCTGTACTGCAACGATGTGGGGCAGCTCCATTTCCTATCGATCATGAAAGGTTATCAGATACCGTTTACGGAAAGAATGAATATGAACTTGAAGAACTGCTTGGAAAGCTGGTTGAAGAAGCCAGAAATCACAGTAGTGTTTCCGGCAATCCATTTCTTAAAGATATTTACAGGTACTGTGAATGGATTGGATACGAAAAAGATACCGCCTATGTTTTTCTGATGAGGGATGCACTGCTTCCATATGTATTCTTTCGCAGTAGAAGAAGAGACAATATCCATCCGTGGCTGATTAGCCGCCTCTTTCTTGAAAACATAACAAAAACGGAATACGTGGATGATGATATACGCCTTTCTTTATACGAAGCACTGGAATCCGGTCATATTCAGTTTGATGAATACTCTGCTTACAGCAAGAAGAGAATACTTCCGGTGATATATGAACATCCAAAATTGAAGACAATCCTTCTTGATCTACTTAATTCGATTAAACAGAGCACAATCGTTGTGATTGAATCCGGTTATATGGGAACAATCCCAATGATGCTGAAGGCTCTGGATGACAGAGTGGACTTCAGACTGTTTACAACTGCGCCTTTCCTGTATGAAACTTATAAGGATAGAATATTCTGCCGGAAGTATGAAGACATCCGCAGATTTGAAACGTTATATTCACAGGACCTTTTTATGCAGTATTCTTCGTATTCCAGCGGGAAGTTCTACGTGAATGTATCTGCAGACGAATCGGTGAAGGAAAAAACGATTTCTGAAATAGCAGGATTGATGAGGTGACGATATGAAAGACGGAAAAATGCCAAATCCGAACACAATTTATCCTATTGCGGGATATGACAAGGAAATCTATGTTAAACCGACAATTACAAACCCAAATATCATTGTTGGTGATTTTACCTATATTGCCGATTCTGAATTTGAAAGCCATGTTACACACCTGTACGAATGGAACGGTGACAAACTGATTATCGGCAAATTCTGTCAGATTGCCTCGGGCGTTGAGTTTGTTATGAACGGTGCAAATCATCAGATGAACGCTGTTTCAACTTATCCTTTTTACACTCTTGAAGGTTGGGATATGAAACCGCCTGAAGCTTCGGATTTACCGCTTAAAGGCGATACAGTTATTGGCAACGATGTGTGGATTGGGCAGAATGCAGTTATCCTGCCCGGTGTTCATATCGGAGACGGTGCTATTATCGGCGCAAACAGCGTAGTGGGCAGTAATGTCGAACCGTACACAATCGTTATCGGTAATCCTGCAAGGGTGCTCCGCAAAAGATTTGATGATGAGTTAATTGATATTATGCTCAAATTTAAATGGTGGGATAAAAGCATTGAGGAAATCAACGAGTTGATACCTATTCTCACCTGCAGCGATTTGGATAAAGTTAAAAAGGAAATAAAGACAAGATTATGATTATTCTTATTACAGGCGCATCGCATACAGGCAAAACGCTCTTAGCGCAGAGATTGCTTGAAAAGTATAAATATCCTTATCTGTCAATTGACCATTTGAAAATGGGACTTATCCGAAGCGGTTACACAGAGCTGACTCCGTATGACGACGACAAAATGACGGAGTATATCTGGCCTGTGGTGCGTGAAATTATTAAGACAGCAATAGAAAACAGGCAAAACCTTATTATCGAAGGCTGCTATATTCCGTTTGACTGGCGCAAGAGTTTTGATGAAAGCTATTTATCTGAAATTAAATTTATCTGTCTTGCGATGACGGATAAATATATAGATAACAATTATAACCTCATTGTAAAGCATTGTTCTGATATCGAATACAGAGGTGATGATGCGGATTGCACTGCAGAGACGCTTAAAGAAGATAACCGAAATGTCATTGTGGGTTTTCAACAACAGGGTGAACAAATCACATTAATTGACAAGGATTATGAAAAAGCATTAAAAAACTGATGGACAACTTCTGATTTAACGAGGGTATGATATGGAATACATAAGAGTTACGAAAGAAAACATTGAAAAGGAACACATCTGCTGTGCAATATCAAACAACAATGATGTTCAGGTTGCTTCTAAAAAGGCATGGCTTAATGAGCGCTTTGACGACGGTTTGGTCTTTTTGAAAAGCGCTGAAAGAGGAAAATGCTTTATAGAATACCTCCCTGCCGAAAACGCCTGGAATCCAATTGACGCAGACGGATATATGTATATTGACTGCCTTTGGGTTTCGGGTTCTTTCAAAGGACACGGATATTCAAACGATTTGCTCGGCGAGTGTATTAAGGACAGTAAAAATAAGGGTAAAAAAGGCTTGTGTATTCTTTCATCCGAAAAGAAAAAGCCGTTTCTTGCCGATCCGAAATATCTGAAATACAAGGGCTTTGAGGTGTGCGATGAAGCGGATAACGGTATCCAGCTTTGGTATTTGCCTTTTGAAAAGGATGCAAACAAGCCACAATTAAAAGAATGCGCAAAGCATCCGCACATTGACGAAAAAGGCTATGTGCTTTACTATACAAGTCAATGTCCGTTCAACGCAAAGTATGTTCCGATTGTTGAAAATACCGCAAAGGAACAAAATGTCGAATTCAAAGCAATTCATATAACAGATAAAGCTGATGCACAAAATGCGCCTACTCCGATTACTACTTATGCTTTATTTTTTAACGGAGAGTATTTAACCAATGAGCAAATGAATGATAAGAGATTTTTGAAACTGTTATTATGGTGTGAAGAGTATGAAAAAACGGTTGTGTAAAGACTTTTTTACAGCGATTTAATGCTTTGTAAAACCCTTTTTATAGACAGATAGGTTCATTTTCGGATAAACTTAAGACATGCAAAGGAGATTGTAAAGATGGATATTTCCGAAAGACTCAAAGAAGCAAGACAGAATATAGGCATGACACAGGACCAGGTTGCAGAGAAAATCATGGTATCCCGTGTAACCATTTCCAATTGGGAAAACGGAAAGTCGCTGCCCGATGTCGTCAGTTTGATAAGTCTCAGCGATCTCTACAGCATAAGTTTGGATGATTTGTTGAAAGGAGATTCGAAAATGACAGAAAAGGTAAAGAAGGACGCAAAAGATGCTAACAACAACAAGAGGCTAATCAGAGGAACCGCTATTCTGGTTATCGCCGTCCTGCTGGTGTATGCCGTCAGCACAATTGTAGGCGGAGCCTTCAAAGACTTTTGCGAAGGTGCTATCTGGTGGGTGCTGATAGCTATCGGTATAGCCTCGGCAATGACATATTTCAGTCAGTTGGAGGCCGAGGGAAACAAAAAAGAATAAAAAGGACAAATTCTGATTTGACGAGCAAGTATTTTAAATATGAAGAAAAATGCCGCAGACAAGATGAAAGCTATAATTGAGAATGCAGACAAAGGCGATAATGCAATCAACTTCCCGACATAATAAGGCATAAAAAGGCAAGGAGTGAAATCATTCCTTGCTTTTCTTTTTCAGATGTTGAAATTCTGATTTGCATTTCGCCTGTTTGCTTTTCGGCGGTGCTTCTATTGCTGAATCCATGTACTTTCTATGGGACATTGCCTTGCCCCAAGCCGTTTTTGTGTTGTAAAAAGCCATTTGATATGCTAAAATCAATGACAGGAATCTTTAATTGTGTCTTTGTAATAAAATGTAATTCTGCAGGGAGGTGAGAATATGGCGTACAGCGAGCTAATAAAGAGCTTCGAGAAAATACGCGAATACGTAAGTCAGTTTTATGTTTTCGGCTTTAAGTCACGAAGCGAATACACGTCGAAAAGCGCAAGAAGCTATGACAACGAGCGAAGACGGATTGAAAGCTGGCTCGGAGATTATATGCAATTCCGCCACGAGAAGGGAGCAAAGAACTCCTTTCTCGCTCTCGACACGCGCTCGGTTTCTCACAACCCGCTTTACAATGCGTTCAAGGCAAAGAGTTTTACAGACAACGATATCAATCTGCATTTCTATATTTTCGATATCCTCGCCGAAGGATGTGAAAAGAGCTTCCGTCAGATTCTCGATTGCATAAGCGAGGATTATTTCGCAGTGTTTGACGCCGACGGAGAAGCGGACGAATCCACAGTCAGAAAGAAGCTTCGCGAGTATGAAAAGCTCGGACTTATTAAAAGCAGAAAGCAAGGCAGAGAGCTTCTGTATTCACGCTGTGACGATATTGCCGACCTTGACAGCTGGCAGTATGCGGCGGCGTTTTACTCTGAGGAGGATGCCCTCGGCGCAGTCGGCTCATTTCTGCTCGACAAATTCGATTCACCGCCCGATTACTTTTCCTTCAAGCACCACTATATTCTTCATGCGCTTGAGAGTGAAATTCTCGAGCAGCTTTTTGAAGCGATGCGTGAGCAAAAGAGCGCAGAGCTTACGATATACATACCCCGAAGCGACAATATCAGAATTCATAATCTTCTGCCGCTTAAAATATACTGCTCGACTCAGAGCGGCAGACGCTATCTGTTGGGCTATCATTACCGTTTAAGACGTATGACATTCTTCCGTCTTGACAATATCAAGAAGGTTAAGCTGCTCAAAAAAGACGACAACTATGAAAAGCATTTTGAAAATGCGGAAAAATACAAGCGTAACCTTTGGGGCGTGGCTTCAACCTCCGCCAGAGGCACCGATCATATCGAAATGACCGTTTACGTCGCAGACGGTGAGGAATATATTATCAGACGGCTTGACCGTGAAAAGCGCTACGGCAGAGTTGACGCTCTCGACTCGCATCATTTCCGCTTTGTCGCCGACGTTTACGACGCTACGGAGATGCTCCCGTGGATTCGTACCTTCACGGGCAGAATCGAAAAGCTCGAATGCTCCAACAAGGCGGTAACCGAAACCTTCTTCGGTGATTTTGACGATATGCTCGCTATGTACGGAGGTGACGGAAATGCTGTTTAACGAAATCTATTCAAGCTATTTCAACGTCGTTGCCGAAATACTCGCAAGGGCGTGCAGCGGCGAGCTGAAGCAATCGGATATCGGAAATATCGTTTCAAAGAAAGCCTTCGGCGAAAGCATTTTGAACATACCCGCTTCGCTGAAAAACGGCGAATGGTTGCTTCTCAAGGACGATATGACAACCCCGATTAAGAGCGTTCCGACTATGCCGCTGACGCTGCTCGAAAAGCAGTGGCTCAAGGCGCTTGAACAGGACCCGAGAATACGGCTTTTCCCACCCAGCTTTGAGGGACTTGAGGACGTTGAACCGCTCTACCGTCGGGAATGGATAGAATACTTTGACCGTTACTCTGACGGCGACGATTTTGAGGATGAAAATTATATTGAAAACTTCCGTCTGATTCTTAAAGCTCTGCGGGAATACAGACGCATTACGGTTGATTTCAACGGCCGTCACGGTCTGCGGCAGAGAAAGGACTGTATTCCGTATAAGCTCGAATATTCCTCTAAGGACGACAAATTCAGGCTGATTGCAATAAGCGGTGACAAACGCGGAAAGGGTTATTACACCCTCAATCTCTCACGCATAAAAACCGTTCGTGTGCTCGGTCACTATCCCGTTGAGCAATACCGTCAGCCCGAGCCGGAGAGCGCCGCAATTACGGTTGAGCTTACCGATGAAAGAAACTGCCTTGAACGGTTTATGATGAATTTCTCCCATCTTGAGAAGCAGGCGCAGAAGCTCGACGACCTTCATTACAGAATCACTCTCAAGTACGATAAGGACGACGAAACCGAAATTCTTATCCGAATTCTTTCCTTCGGTCCGATAGTTAAGGTTACCGAGCCCGATTATTTTATTTCACTCATCCGTCAGAGACTTGAAAAGCAGGAGAAGTTAAACTGAAAAACTCATAAAATATCAAAAAACATATAAAAAATCCCGAAAAAAATCGGGATTTTTTTGTTTTCGCAACTTTTTTTCCACGATTATTCAGGAAAAAAGCGGTAAAATGCAATCACAGCGAAGGCACGAACAGCAAACGCAAAAAGCACCATTAGTTCCGGTTGGGGAACGCTTGCTTCAGAGGCAAGAGGTGCGGGTTCGACTCCCGCGTGATACTTTTAAGCGCCTTGAAGCTGTGTGAGATGCAGGACAGCAACATTCTGAAATTCCATGTCAGGTAAGTTCTGACACAGCGAGCATCTCGTAAAAGGCACGAACAGCAAACCGTTATGGTAAAGCAGAGGACTGAAAACCCTCGTCGCTGCAGGTCCGAATCCTGTTAAACACAGTGCCTTGTAAAGTTGTTAATAAGATGCAGACAGCAATTACCCATGAATGCCCGCGGACTCCTTAGCGGAAAGATACCTGCAGCAGAAAATGATCGGACGCGGCTCGGGAATTTCCCGCTGCGCAGGCTGAAGCGGTTTACCGCGGAGGGCCTAACAAAGCCCCTAAAGTATCTTGAGCAATCCGCATGGGACAGCGGGAGGTAAGGCAGGCATCTTGAAAAGGCGCCCGCAGCAATCAGTCAGATTACGGAGACGGCTGCTAACCGTCATACCGAATTGCGTTGCAACACGCAAAGCGCCTTGTTATTGAAAGACACTGACAGCAATAATTCTTTTATTTCCACTGAATGGGCTATTGAAAAAGAACCCTATCAAAGAAGATGTGTCTTGTATAATCCAAATGAGGAGGAAAAGATAATGATTAACGAACTTAAAAACGAAGCTAATAAAACGAGAACCGAAAACGGTGCGGCGACTTTGAAAAGCTCGGGCGATTACTGCCTCGACCTTTTTGCCTCGGTAGGTGCGTTGCGCCATGCCGACGATACCGAAATCGTAAACCGCTTCATCAGAGCGTTTACGGAAAACCCCGACCTTGCGATGAAAATCCTTTTCTTCGCAAGAGACGTAAGAGGCGGTCTCGGTGAACGCAGAGTGTTCAGAATAATTCTCGGATGGCTTGCTGTGAATAAGAGCGAAACCGTCAAAAAGAATATTGAATTCATCGCCGAATACGGCCGCTGGGACGACCTGACCGTATTGCTCGGCACTCCCTGTGAGGACGAAGCGGTATCGCTGATTTACAGAACGCTTCGCAGCGATCTTGAGAATATGAGTAACGGCGGAGAGGTTAGCTTGCTTGCAAAATGGCTTCCCTCGGTCAACACGAGCAACCGTGAAACTGTTAAAACGGCAAAAAAACTCGCAGGAAAGCTCGGACTTAGCGAAGCCGAATACAGAAAAACTCTGTCCTCGCTTCGCGCATACATAAAAATAATCGAAAACAATCTGCGTGAAAGGGATTACAGCTTTGACTACGAAAAGCAGCCCTCGAAAGCGCTTTTCAAATACCGCTCGGCGTTTCTTGACAACGATGCGGAGCGTTACAAATCCTTCCTTGAGAGAGTTAATCTCGGCGAGGCGAAGATGAATACGGGTGCACTGATGCCCTATGAGATAATCAGGCCTCTTTGTGAATGGAACTATAAGGAATTGAGCGCAGAGGAGTCTCAGGCGTTAGACACTACCTGGAATGCACTCGCAAACTACTGCGACGGCAGAAACGCTCTGGCGGTAATCGACGGCTCAGGCTCTATGTACTGCTACGGAAACCCCGTTCCTGCTTCGGTTGCGCTTTCTTTGGGAATTCA
>JAEEUJ010000041.1 GCA_016290515.1 Clostridiaceae bacterium | reverse complement strand
CCTCGATAATGGTCTTAATTTCGTCGCCGTCAACCGATATTTTTGAAGAAAACAGAGAATTCTTACTGTTCTCTATAATATCTTCAATACTGTCGAGCAAACTTTCTATACTCATTTTTCAACACCTCTTCTTATTCTTTGAATAATCTTTTCACAAACTTCGGGCGGAACGAAATTCGAAATATCTGCCCCTAAGCTGCATATATGTTTAACAACGCTTGAACTGAGATACATATTCTCTGCTCTGGTTGTAACAAAAACCGTATCGACATCGCCGTTAAGTTCCTTGTTGATAAGAGCCTGCTGGAATTCATATTCAAAGTCGGACACAGCTCTTAAACCCTTTACTATGGCAACTGCATTCTTTTGACGGGCGTAATCCGCAAGCAGTCCGTCATAGGTATCAACCTCGACATTGGAAAGATTTTTTGTGCAAAGCTTAATCATTTCTATTCTTTCCTCTGCCGTAAAGGAATAGTTATTCTTTTTTAAATGATTGGTCATTACAAGCACTATAACCCTGTCAAACAATTTTGAGCTTCTTGTAATAATGTCAAGATGGCCGAGTGTTATCGGGTCAAAGCTGCCCGGACAAATAACTGTTCTCATAATAGCTCCGATTATTTATGCTTATATGTTGTAAGCTTGATTTTTGAATATTTATATTCCTTGATTTTAGCGAAATCCCCTGCTTCTTCGGGTAAAGCTTCGCCGAATTCGCTTTCGCAGATTATTGTAGCGCCGTCATTACAGCAGTTTGCAACATCCGGCAGCACCTTGTCGATAATACCCATATTGTACGGAGGGTCAAGTATAACTATATCGTATTTGTTTTTGGAGTTTCTGATATAAGTTAAGCTGTCTGCATTAAGAACCGTTGCTCTGTCGGCAAGCTTTGTTGAAGCAAGATTTTCCTTGACTGTTTCAAATGCCTCGCCGTTTTTGTCAACAAATGTGCAGCTTTTTGCGCCTCTGCTGAGAGCCTCTATTCCGAGCTGGCCGGAGCCTGCAAACAAATCAAGCACCGCAGCATCCTGAAGCTCGAACTGAATTATTGAGAACATAGCTTCTTTTACTCTGTCGGTAGTCGGTCTTACTATATCGTCGCCCTCGAGAGTTTTAAGTCGTCTGCCTCTTGCAGAGCCGGTAATTACACGCATACCTATTACCCCAATATACTATATAACTATAATATTTTCTTATTTTTTAACTAAAATGTCAATAGTTTTTTGAAAATTAAATCATTTTTTCAAGCTCTGAAACTTTGTCGCAGAAGCAATCTGCGCCGATTTTTTCAAGCTCGTCGCGCTCACGGAAGCCCCAGAGCACGCTGATACAGTCAAGTCCTGCATTCTTTGCGGTCATATAATCAACCTGACTGTCGCCCACAAATACGGCTTCGTTTTTATCAACACCGAGCCTTTCAAGAGCTATATAAACACCGTCGGGAGCAGGCTTTTTCGGAAGCTCGGGACTGCCGCCGACAACCGTATCAACGCTGTCGCCGAACGTTTCCCTGCAGAGCTTCTGCGCGGCAAAGTCGCCCTTATTGGTAACAATCGCCGTCTTTATTCCCCTGTCGTGCAGATTTTCAAGCACGTCGCATACGCCGTCATAAGGTGCGGTCTTATTTGCCATATTGTTTTTATAGTGCTCACAGAATAGCTCAAAACACTTGTTATAATCTTTCTCGTCTGCATTTTCGGGAAGCGCTCTTTTTATAAGCAACGGCATTCCGTCGCCGACGAAACGGCGTATTTCGCTTAGTTTTCTCGTCGGAAATCCGCATTCATTAAGTGCATAGTTTGTACTGTCCGTCAGATCGTCAAGCGTGTTGAGAAGAGTGCCGTCCAGATCGAATATTACCGCTTTATAACTCATTTCAATCATCCGTTCTGTAGTAGTCGTAAATTTTTTGTGCAAGTGCCTCGCTGATGCCTTCAGCGTTCTGAAGTTCTTTAACGTCGGCTTCCTTAATCGCCTTTATAGTTTTGAAGTGCTTCAGAAGCGCCTTCGCCTTTTTCTCGCCTATACCGTCAATTTTAGTCAGTGAAAGTGAAAGATTGCTCTTTGCATGCTTCTTATGGTGATAAGCTATCGAATACCGGTGCACCTCGTCCTGAACAGACGAGATAAAGGTGAACACCTGACGCTTTGAATTAATCGCTATCTCGCCGCCGTTTGCGGCTATTGCGCGGGTGCGGTGCTTTGAATCCTTCACCATACCGAAAACGGGTATGTCGAGATTGTATTTCTGCCACAGCGGAAGTACCGCATTCACCTGACCTACGCCGCCGTCAAGCAAAATAAGGTCGGGCAATCTGCCGAATCCCTCGCCCTCGTCCTTATGCTTTTCATATTCACTGAAACGACGGTCAAGCACCTCGTTCATTGAGCCGTAATCGTCGTTTGAAAAGCCCTTTATTGCAAAGCGTTTATAGGCGCTTTTATAGGGCTTTCCGTCCTTAAAGACGACCATACCGCCGACGGAGTCGGATCCCGCGGTGTGGGAAATATCATACGATTCAATATAATCGGGGCTGTTTTTAAGTCCGAGCAGTTCTCTGAGTTCTTCAAGCACCGCAACGGTCTTTGAGCTCTTACCCTTATAAATTGCAAGCTTGTCCAGCGCATTTTCACGGCACATATTTACAAGCGCCGCCTGCTCTCCGCGCTGAGGAACAACGATATTTACCTTTTTGCCTCTCTTTTCGGTAAGCCATTGTGAGAGAAGCTCGGCATCCTCAACCTCACCGTCAAGGGTTATCTGCTTCGGGACATTGTCTCTCATAGAATAATACGAGGTAATATAGTTGAAGCGCGCCGCCTCGTCGCTCTGCTCATTGGATTCAAAGAAGAAATGCTCACTGTCGTACAGTCTTCCGTCGGCAAAGCGCAGGATTGCAAGGCAGACTGTATCGTCGTGCTCGGCGGTCGCAAAAACGTCCTGCTCGTCAACGTTCTTGTAGATTACCTTCTGCTTATCCTTCATCCTCTGTATCGAGTTTATCTTATCACGAAGGCGCGCAGCCTTCTCATATTCAAGGTTTTCCGACGCTTCGTCCATCTGTGTGCGCAGTTCTTTTACAACGTTATCGGCCTCTCCCCTGAGGAAGCGCATAGCCTGCTCAAAGCTCTCGGCATATTCCGTTTCGCTTATCTTGCCCGTGCACACGCCGCAGCACTGATTGATATAGTAATTAAGACACGGTCTTGACTTTCTGATATCACGCGGGAAGCTTCTGTTGCAGTCATAAAGCCTGAAAATCTTGTTTGCTGCGTCAACCGACTGCTTGACTGCAAAGGAACTCAGATACGGGCCTATATACTCTGCGCCGTCGTCATATCTCTGCAAGACGGCTTCGATTTTCTTATACTTATCGCCAGAAACGCGTATATAGCTGTAGCCCTTGTCATCCTTCAGCAGAATATTGTACTTGGGCATATTCTGCTTGATAAGGCTGCACTCGAGCACCAGCGCCTCAAATTCCGAATCGGTGACGATATAGTCAAAATGATCGACGTTTTCAACCATTTTCAGAACCTTCGGAGTATGCGTGTTCTGAGAGCCGAAATACTGACTGACGCGGTTCTTAAGCTTCTTAGCCTTGCCGATATAAATGATTTTGTCCGTTTTGTCCTTCATTATATATACACCGGGCAGAAGCGGAAGGCTCATAGCCTTTTTTCTGAGTTCTTTCAGTTTTTCGTTCACAACAGCACCTCCTTTGTTTTATTGTGTATAAACAACAAAAAGACACACCGAAGATATTCAGTGCGTCCCTATGTTCAGTTTACTATTTGATTAATCCTCAGCGAAGCCGGAATCAACGAGCTTAACAAGCTCCTCAACAGCCTGCTCTTCATCGGGGCCGCCAGCGATAATGCGAATCTGAGTTCCGCCCATAATACCAAGCGAAAGAACGCCTAAAAGGCTCTTGGCGTTAACTCTTCTCTCTTCCTTTTCAACCCAGATAGAAGACTTGAATTCGTTAGCCTTCTGGATGAAGAAGGTTGCCGGACGGGCATGAAGTCCAACCTGATTCTGAACGAGAACGTCTTTAGTATACATAGAAAATTATCTCCCCATCTATAATATCGAAAACATTGGAAAATGTCTTTTTTCATTAACATATTATACCACAAATCTTGTCCTCGTCAACAAATTTGACACGATATATGGTGGTTTTGGGGAAAATTCGGTGGTAATTCCAAACTATTCAGAACCAAACAGTCATTGTTTGTGCAAATTAACAATAACAGCGTGAAAAAAGTATTAATAATTCACAAAAGCTAATTGTTAACCTTATGGTGTACGGGCGGAGTTGACGAGCTTATAGCGGCAAAGCCGTAGCCGCAGCTGCGGTAATACTCAATTACCTGCGGTAATGCGTCGACGGTGGTGTCCTTGGCGCCCGTGTCGTGCATAAGAACTATAACGGTATTTGACGACGGAACCTTTTTACACGAAGCTACAATTGTCTCAACGGGCACATTGTTTCCCGTCGCGTCCTGAGACGAGCAATTCCAATCATAGTATTGATAGCCTGCATCCTGAACTCCCTTAGTGATTCTTGACATAATGCCCGAACAATACTTGCGGCTGACGGTATTACTGCTGCCGCCTGGGAAACGTATTATATTGGTACGCACGCCCGTCTGATTGGAAACAACGTCAGAAATAGCGTTAAGGTCGTTATAATATGCTTCATCCGAAGAGTATATCCTGGAATAATTATGGGTATATGAATGAAGCGCAATCGCGTGTCCCCTGTTGACTATATCGCTCATATAGCCGTTGTATTTGGTATTAATCACAAAAAACGTCGCCTTAACTCCGTACCGGTCAAGTATGTCCAGAATTCTCGGAGTATTGGGCGACGGGCCGTCATCAAAGGTCAGGTAAATCGTCTTGTCCCCGGTCGGAGCGGGTTGCGCGGCGGGTACTCCGCCTGCATTTGCCGCCGCTGCCGCGGCTGCTGCAGCTGCTGCAGCCTCGCGCTGACGCTTGAGTGCAATCTGCTTGTTAAGCTCGGAGATTTTTTCGTTAAGCTCGTTTTTCTCACTTTCAAACGCCGAGCTCTGCTCGTCAACAATACGGCTATACGACTCAGCCTCCTCCTGTTTCTGTGAAAGCTCGTTTTCGTACTTGTCAATTACACCGTTGGCATCGTTTAGATTGCTCTCTATTTCAGCTGAGCGTTGAGATATCGTACGGTTGCTCATATAAATGTAAACAGCAAAGGCGGACACCGCGACAATCAGCAACGACAGTATCACGATGGCAACCTTAAATCCTGTGTTTTTGTTCTTTGAGCTCATATCAACATCTCCTACGTAGATTATATATTATTTAGCGTAATAGTCAATACCATTTTCGACAGAATAACCTCATTTTGATCAGTTTCAAAGCCTTGCTTTTTTCGCAAAAAATTCTTGACAACGGTATTAACGGGGAATATAATATAGCAAATAAAAGCTTTGACTGGGAAAAGTACCGCGGAAAAGTGTTCAAAGAGAGCGGCGATGCTGAGATGCCGTAACAACCTCCGTGCGAAGAACACCCACGAGCTGCGAGCTGAAAGCGTTTAGTTATTAGGTGAGTCGGAGTTGACCGTTATATCAACAGGCTTTGAAAGAAGCTGTGAGGCGGCCTTGCAAAAGGCAATATAGGTGGTACCGCGGGTTACAGTTGCTCGTCCTATTCGTTTAAGGGACGGTCAGCTGTTATTTTTTTATTTGAAGGGTGATTAAAATGAAACACACAGACATCAGAGACATTTTTGCAGACAAGAATTTTATCGGTAAGGAAGTTACCGTATGCGGCTGGGTTCGTACGGCAAGAGATTCAAAGAACGTTGCATTTCTTGCGCTCAATGACGGAACAACGCTTAACCACTTACAGATAGTTATAGATAAGAATGCGGGCAGCATTCTTCCCGAAGAAGCCGCAAAGCTCGGCGCTTCGCTTAAGGTTAAGGGAACGGTTGTCGAGAATATGAACAACGGCACACCCGAAATCAACGCGAGTGAAATCGTTGTTCTGGGCACCTGCCCTGCCGACTATCCGCTTCAGAAGAAGTTCCAGAAGCTCGAAACGCTTCGTGAAATGCCCCACATAAGAGTTCGTACAAACACCTTCAACGCGGTGTTCAGAGTACGTTCGGTTATGGCGGCGGCAATTCACCGCTTCTTCCAGGAAAAGGGCTTTGTTTATGTCAACACTCCCCTTATCACCGGCTCGGACTGTGAGGGCGCGGGTGAGATGTTCCAGGTAACGACAATAGGCTATTCCGATAAATATAAGTCTGAAGAAGAATACTACGCAGACGATTTCTTCGGCAAGAAGGCAGGCTTAAGCGTTTCCGGTCAGCTTGAGGGCGAGACCGCCGCAATGGCTATGGGTAAGATCTATACCTTCGGTCCCTCGTTCAGAGCAGAAAACAGCAACACGCTCAGGCACGTTTCGGAATTCTGGCACGTTGAACCCGAGGTTGCGTTTGCCGAGCTTCCCGATGTAATCGAGCTTGCGGAGGAAATGATAAAGTACATTATCAAGGACTATATGGACAAATGTCCCGACGAGCTTAAGTTCTTTGAGGAGCGTTTTGAAAAGGGACTTACCGACAAGCTCAACAACGTTCTCAATAACGAGTTTGAAATCGTTGACTATACCAAGGCTATTGAAATTCTCAAGTCTTCGGGCGTTGAGTTCGAATATCCCGTTGAATGGGGATGCGACCTCAAGAGCGAGCACGAGAGATATATCACCGAGCAGGTATATAAGAAGCCCGTTTTCCTCATTAACTATCCTAAGGAAATCAAGTCCTTCTATATGAAGCAGAATCCTGACGGAAAGACCGTTGCCGCAACAGACCTGCTTGTGCCCGGCGTCGGTGAAATCATAGGCGGCTCCGAGAGAGAAGCCGACTACGACAAGCTTATCGCCGCTATGAAGGAGAGAGGTATGAACCTAGAAAACTACGGTGATTATCTTGACCTTCGCAAATACGGCAGCGTGCCTCACGGCGGTTTCGGCTTAGGCTTTGAGAGAATGATAATGTACGCAACGGGTATGGCGAACATCCGTGACGTCATACTCTATCCGAGAACGGTCGGAAACATAAGATAAGGTGATAATATGAGCAAATTAGTATTTCCCGAAGGCTATCAGTCAAGCCTTTCACGCAGAGATACCCAGAAAGCCATCAAAATAATCAAGGACACGTTTCAGAAGAAGCTCGGCGAGGCGCTTAACCTGGACAGAGTTACGGCTCCGCTTATGGTAACGAAGGAGTCGGGCATCAACGACGACCTTAACGGCGTTGAACGCAAGGTTCACTTCACCATGAAGGAAATTGAAGGCACCGCCGAAGTCGTTCAGTCGCTTGCCAAATGGAAGCGCATGGCGCTTCACCGTTACGGCTACGAGCCGGGCGAAGGTATTTATACCGATATGAACGCAATACGCCGCGACGACGACTGCGACAACCTTCATTCCCTTTTCGTTGACCAGTGGGACTGGGAAAAGGTTATCACGCGCGAGGACAGACAGCTTGACTATCTCAAAGAAACGGTAAAGAAAATCGTAAACGCTCTTTATGAAACGAATGAAAAGGTAAAAGAGGTATATCCCGTTCTCGACTGCGAGATAAAGAATGACGTTTTCTTCATCACAACCCAAGAGCTTGAGGATATGTATCCCGACAAGACTCCGAAAGAGCGCGAGGATTTAATCGTAAAGGAGCACAAGACAGTCTTCCTTATGCAGATAGGCGATCTGCTTAATAGCGGCGAAAAGCACGACGGCCGCGCGCCCGACTACGACGACTGGGCATTAAACGGCGACATTCTGTTCTGGAACGACGTTCTCGGCTGTGCGTTTGAGGTTTCGTCAATGGGCATAAGAGTTGACGAAAAATCCCTTCACGATCAGCTCGTAAAGGCCAACGCGCTCGAGAGAGAGCAGTTCCCCTTCCACTCGGGAATTCTTACGGGCAAGCTTCCGCTTTCAATCGGCGGCGGCATAGGTCAGTCGAGAATCTGTATGCTCCTTCTCGGCAAGGCACATATCGGCGAGGTTCAGGTAGCCATCTGGCCCGAAGCGATGCGCGAAAGCTGCAGAGAACACGGAATCAAGTTACTGTAATCAAAAGATAAAAAAGCAGAGCGGTTTTTCAACCGCTCTGTTACTTTTTATTTTATTCTTTTACTTTTCCGCCTGGTATTTATCGAGCAGAGCATACAGTTCAAGGTTCGGGTCGGTTATCATTTCGACCTTTTCGCCGAATTCAAGCACCTTAGTCTGATCGTCATTGAAGCGCTGCCATTCGGGAAGACCTTCGCCGTTCGGATTGCCCGTTTTAATAAAGTTCACCCAGTACTTCTGCATCGTTTCGGAAAGCGCGAAATCGCTCTCGTCATACAGTTCGGCGTGCTTGTCGAGGTTGCCGTAGCAGTACGGCATCTCCCCTGCGTGGCTCGAGCCGAGGCTTCTGTTATCCTTGGTGAAATAGTATTCGTAAACGTCCTTACCCTGTGCGGATACACGGCGCGACCAGTCGAAATGGCTGTACTGAAACCATGCAGCCGAATATACTCTGTCAGCCGCGCCCTTCGCGTCTCCGCCCGCCTCAACGATAGCGAGCGAGTATCTTTTACTCTGTTCGTACGGCGGTATGAGCTCGGCCGCCTCGTCGGCATAGTCGCCGAGCACGCCCGAAAGAGTTTCAACGTAATTATCCTTGGTTACCTTACGCGAGAACATAAAGAAGTCAGCCTCGTGCAGATTGAAGCCGTTAAGCAGAGCCTGCTCGTTGTTCTCACCCTTTTCGTAGGTGAGATACGGCTGCTCGGTTATCGCGTAACCGTCAACCGTCATGGCACTGTTGGTGTAGCGTGTATTGACGAGTTTATCGGCGGGAACGTTTCTCAGATCGGAAATATTTGAAGCCGAAAACTCAGCCATAATGTCCTTGCCCATTTTAAGCGCCTTTTCAATTGAACGGAAGGTGTGATACGGCTCACGCGCGGTAATACCGCTTGACTCGGCAATAGCGCGCTTGAATAAACCCTTTGCAAGCGGTGAAACGCAAATTGCATTAACGCTCGACGAGCCTGCGCTCTCGCCCGCGATTGTGATATTGTCAACGTCTCCGCCGAACTGAGCAATATTTTCATTAACCCATTTCAACGCGGCAATCTGGTCAAGAAGTCCGTAATTGCCCGTAGTGCCGTTCGGCGACTCGGCGGCAAGCTCTTCGTTCGCATAATAGCCGAATACATTCAGGCGGTAAGCGCAGTTGACAACGATAATCCCCTGCTTTGCCAGTGCTTCGCCGTTGTACGCGTCGTGCCAGGTCTGGCCGCCCGTCAGCGAACCGCCGTGAATGAAGAACAGAACGGGTGCATTTTCGACGTTGCCCGACGGCTTCCAGATATTGAGATACAGCGAGTCCTCGCTCATGGCTCCGACAAAATTGTCTTTTAGGCTGACTTTGAATTTATGATAACCGATAAGGTCGGTCATCGAGTTGTAAAGCTCACTGCCCCTCTGCTGCATCGACATCGGCGCAAATTCGTCGCAGGCGCGCACGCCGTCCCAACTTTCGGCAGGCTGAGGCTCCTTCCAGCGAAGCTCGCCCACGGGCGGCGCGGCGTACGGGATGCCCGCATAAACCTCAACGGATTTATCGGCATTGTAAACGCCCGTCAGCCTTCCCTGCTCTACCGATATTTCGGCAGTTATTTCGGGATTCTTCACGTCAACTGCGGGTATGCGCTTCTCGGGCGGCGCGGAAATCTTAAACACAACTGCAACGAGCACGAAAAAGCACAGCCACGAAGCAAGTCTTATGTACCGCTTTTTATCATTGAGCACTTTGCCGTGCAGTATTACAAATCCGACCGCAAGCGCAATAAGAAGCGCCCATCCGGCAAGAGTATTCTTTCCGAACTCAAGCAACGCGGCAAAAATCAGAATAAAAATTAAGAGAAATACTATAAACGCCTTTTTGAATTTCATATCTGCACCCCGTTTCTTTTATATCAGATTGATTTTAACATACATTGATTGGTGATTCAACACTCTTTGTGATAATGAACACTTTGAGATAATCAATTAATAATCAACAGTGAAAAACGGAAAATAACTATTGACTTTTACAAAATCACATTGTATAATAACTTTCGCAATCGACACAGCGGTATTGTGTAACGATGGCATAACGGGTTTGAGTTCGTGTGATGAGTGAGAATCCTTTAGCCGAGCAAACCGAAGGTTTGCGAACGCCATCAAATTGCGTCAGCAATTTGATATACCGCTTATAATTGAACATCTTGAATACACAGCGGTATTGTGTAACGGTAGCACAGCGGACTCTGACTCCGTATGTTGAGGTTCGAATCCTTATACCGCTGCCAAAGAAAAGCGACCATCATCAGATGGTCGCTTTTTTGCGTGTTTTTGCTCTGTTTCACCCGTTATTCAGAGTGTTTTATCTGTCCAGAAGACCTCCTGAATTATACCCGCAGATTTGTGAGACTTTGGTGAGATCCAGAGAGAGCCAAAACGAGTAAAACCCTAGAGAGATTTTTCAGAGATTCGGGCATATTTGATTAAAATCAGAAAAAACGCCAAATCTCCCCTGCCAAACAAGCCAAAAGGCGTTTCAGCAATTCTGAACCGCCTTTTAATTAGTTATGTGGAAAGATTTGAAGACGGGGTGGTGTAATAATTGTATCACCGTTGACTTCAACAATTCGGTTGTTATATAATTGATTTGTTTGATTTGCTATTCGCAAGAGTTACAACCGAAATCTTACTTTTACCAACAGGAAAAGATTTTATGAAATCATGGAAATCCGTTTCGTTACCGGAGTACACCGAAAAAGAAGAAATCCTTAATATAATTACTCATGCTGCGGGGCTTGTTATAAGCGCGTGCATTCTCGTATTCTGTCTTGTTCCTGCAATTGTGAGCCGTGACGCGATTCGCATTGTCTGCGCTTCGCTCTATCTTTTCGGCACAACGGTAATGTTCGTAACCTCGGTTATCTACCACGCCGCAAAGAATCCCGACAGGAAGAAGCTGCTCAGAGTGATTGACCATTGCACGATATTCTTTTCGGTTTCGGGCACGGTTACGGGCTGCGTTCCCGTCGTGTATGACAGAGTCGGAAAGACTCAGGCAATTCTTATGCTTTTGGTTGCGTGGCTCGGAGTGACAACAGGCTTGTTGCTCACTTTGTTTCTGTTTGAAAAGACGAAGGCGATACGTATGTGCCTTTACATAGGCACGGCTCTTGTCTGTGCAATAGTCGGAGCGAAGGCATATACTGTACTTCCAATCGGAGCGTTTCTATGCTTCCTTATAGGCAGCTCTTCCCTTTTGCTCGGAGCCGCTTTTCTTCGTGTAGGAAAGACAAAGAGATATTTTCACGCAGTCTTCCATACTTGCATCGACATCGGTCTTGCCGTGTATTTCATCGGCATTTCAAAATATTGCTTTTAAAGCCAATCAATATAGAAAACGGGTGATTTTATGATAATACGAAACGCAGAAGAAAAGGACATTGAACAGATACTGAATTTGTTAAGCCAGGTGCTTGAAATCCACGCATCCATAAGGCCGGATATTTTCATTCCGCAGACAACCAAATACACAGGCAGCGAATTGTCGGATATCCTTAAAAATGAAAAGAGGCGCACCTTCGTAGCAACGGATGAATCCGAAAAGGTCCTGGGCTACGCCTTCTGCGAAATCAGAGACTTCACGGGTATGAACAATATCGTTCCGCATACCGAGCTGTACATTGACGATTTGTGCGTTGACAGCGCTGCGAGAGGGCAAAATATCGGTAAGGCGCTTTTTAACCGTGTTAAAGATGAGGCACGGGCGCTCGGATGCTACGAAATCACGCTCAATGTCTGGGAGGGCAACGACTCGGCAAGAGCATTTTACGATAAAGTCGGACTGAAGCCGAAGGAAACAATGATGGAATTGATACTGTGAGGGGTGGGAGAATATAACCCTTCATAAAATAATATTAAAGCAGACAAACAGCCATGAGCACGAATGCCCATGGCTGTCATTTTAATTAATCGTCTTCGTCATCATCCCATCCGGATACGATATGCAACTCACCCGAATCCATGTCCATAGCCATGTTATCTCCCATGCGCATCATCATATCTCCGTCCGAATCGAAGCCTATGTTACCGCCGCCGGAGACTATGATATCTCCGTCATCAAAATCAAAAATTGACATTGTTATTCCTCCTCTAATTCAAAAATATCATATTCTTTTGTGTTTGGAATTTTTCTGACTTGATATAAGCTATCATCAATCCAAAAAGTGATTTTGTCTTCTGCCTGTCGGTTTGTTTCGATGTTTGTGCAAATAAGATTATGTTTTGCGTTTGTGCCACCATTGGCTTTCGGAAGAATATGGTGAATATTCCAACCGCAATAAATCTTTCTGCCGCCTCTGCAGATAAAATAGTCCTCGTCACCATATGCTGCTTTGCACATTAAGTTGCCGTGAAAATCTTCTGCAAAATTCACATCACCAAAATATTCTTCCCATAAGCGAAGAGCATTTTCTCTGTTGATATTCATTTCTTTCACCTACCAATCCGGATCAAAATAAAAAGTCCATACACTTTTATGTGTGTATGAACTGAATTGATCCAAATTAGTCGCTTTACACACATAATCACAAAGGCAAAAGAAAAATTCCATTGCCTGTGAAGTATGGTGTAAAGCATTGATGCAGCTATCGGACCCACCTCAAAAGAGCTACTAACTCCCGGAGTCTATTACCCAAGGGTTCTCAACAATGTAACGAGAATTTTAATCATTGTTGATAGTATCAACGAATTACAATGTCTGTCAAACGAAATGCTAGGTGTGGTGTTTTCACCGGCTTTTCTCGTCGAGCCCTTCAAACAGCAGACACTAACTTTTAGAACAACCATTTGACAATATATATTTTAATCATTTTTTAATATTTGTCAATCCATTTTCAACCTTTTACTTTTGTTCGTTTAAGATAATCAAAGGGACTGCTTTCGCAGTCCCTTTGCTTTTTATTCATTTCAGTCTGCAATAAGATGTAGCTTGCAGCTTTCACCGTCTTCATGCGGCCAGCTCGTCAATTCAAGTCCTGCGTACATCAGCAGCGCACCGGAATAGCGCTCGCCCGTCTGCTCAACAGTATAAATCTTATCGGGGTCAAGTCCCTGAAGCTTCAGATGCAGAAGGGTG
>JAEEUJ010000040.1 GCA_016290515.1 Clostridiaceae bacterium | reverse complement strand
GAGCGCTGACTGTAAGAACGGGACATCCGCTTTTAATTGATTTTATTAACAAACTGACCGGGGATTCAATTCTGGCAAAGGGTTCTCAGTCGGTTTTCAACAATTTTCTTGCATATTTTCTGCCCGATTTCATAGCTGTTATAATATCCTGCATATTCGGCTTATCCGTTCTTGGAGAACCGATAATATGTATGATTCCGCTTATAAGGGGTATGGGTATAGGATTAAATATAGCGAGCATTTATTCAGTTTATAAATCAGAGGGTTTATTGTATGCGTTATTATTGATTATACTTCCTTACTGCTTTAGCTGTGCTTCAATGATTATAGCCTGCAAAGAGAATATAATAACTTCAAAGACAATAAGAAAAAGGCTTAAATCGGCACAGACCGATCAAGCCCTTGACTATAAAATGTACGCCGTAAGAACGGCTGTGATACTGCTGATTATCTTTATTTCTTCGGTTTCAGGCAGCATTCTGTGTTATTTATTGTTTTCCAAGGTTAATCCTCTCGGTTAACCTTAGGCGGAATCTTTGGTAAATCTTGTTTTACGTCGGCAAGCGGATTTAACTCGGAAGCTTTTCTGAGCTGTTCGTCAACAATGTGTGTGTAAATTTCAGTGGTGCCGAGATTCTCGTGACCGAGTATTTCCTTGAGAACGAGAACGTCAACGTCGCCATACTGATACATCAGTGTTGCGGCGGTGTGACGAAGCTTATGGCAGGACAGTCCGCGTCCGCCAAGACCCGCTTTTTCAAGATTGTCATAGACAAGCTTCTGTACCGTCTTGGGACTGATGCGCTGAAGCCGTCCGGAAAGGAATAAAGCGTCCTTATCCTTAACCTGATCAACGGGACGTACTGCCATATAATTCTTGATTGCCGTAAGGCAGGCTTCGTTGAGATAAACAGTTCTTTCCTTATTGCCTTTACCGGTAATATAAAGAGTATTATTATCTCTTATATCCTTATAATTAATTGAAACAAGCTCAGACAGTCGGAGTCCGCAGTTTAAGAACAGAGTTATTATGCAGTAATCTCTTTCCTTATACTTGCCGTCAACAACGCTTAACAGCTTCTTTGCTTCGTCGAGGGTAAGGTATTTAGGCTTTGATTTCTTAAGCTTCGGTGTTTCGAGTTCTTCCATGGGATTCTCGTCAAGAAGCTTTCTCTGCAGCGTAAGATACTTGAAGAAGGCGCGAATTGAAGCTACCTTACGCGCTCTGGCTGCTGAATCGTTATTTCTGACGTCCTTGCAGTACGATAAAAATGTGTAAGCATCCAGCAAGGTAACATTTTTAAGAAATTCTATATCAATATCCTTGATATCTACGTCTTCAATCTTGACAGAGGAGGGGACAAGTCCCTTATGAAGCTTAAGAAACTTAAGAAACAGTTTATTGTCAAGGCAGTATTCCTCAACGGTGAGCGAGGATTTGTTCTTGACAACGTAAATGTGATTCAGAAATTCAAGCAGCAAAAACGGAAGCTCGGTTGAATTTGCATATTTCATATTATCAGCTCCTTATACGAAACACCAATAACGCCGTGAAACAGTTTCACAAGATAGCGGTTAATTCATAAACGATAGGCGAAATACTGATTTAAGTATAATACAAAAAGATAAATAAGACAAGATGTTTTGTATATTATATAATTATGATATCAAAAAATTTGCTTAAATATAGCGAAAATTTCACAATTTATTTAATATACAAAAATTGATTAATAAATTAAATGTTTTATATATTTATTGATATTTTTAGTCTGAACTGACAATTCTGTCTTTAAAATTGTAAAACGCCTGAAAACCGTATCAAATAGAAATCTTCCGAACATACAAAGTATCATCCGAAAAAAAACTGAGCGGCTGGAAACGAGAGGTCATTTTCAGCTCTCTGTCAAAATAGTTTGAATTCTAACTCAGATAATATTAAAGTTAAGAAATTAATACAAAGAAATAATAACGCATGAGTTTATATTAAATTAAACGTATGAATTATGCATTAATATTATTCTATAAGGTAAAGAGTTGCAAAGAAGCTTACTTAAACAATATGACAGTTCATTTGCCGGCGACAAGGCTTAAACGCCCAAAAATGCCGTTTTTACCCTTATTTTGCCCAAAATTACTCCCCTTAATTATACAAAATATTAATTATGTATAATTAGGTTTATTTTTTTTAGGGGCTTCTTTTTATTTCTCCCTGCCAAAAAACAAATATAAAATCAGCCATATCACTGGCTGATTAATCATTCTGTTACTGTTCTTCTTTTTCAAACAGCGCTGCAAACTGCTCAATCTTATCGTTATCTGTATCTAGGAACGTATCAACCGCAGCATTTACAATACTGCCGACATTTATATCAAACAGCTTATCGGTTTTAATCTTCTGACCGTATTTCTTAGTCATTTTTTTGGAAACCATATACACCGTTGTGAGCGTTGCTCCTGCAAGCACGGTTCCGAAAAGATTTGACCACGTTCCCTTTTTCATGTCAATTCCTCACTTTTCAATAATCGGTATCAGACTGCCGACATCGGACAATTCTCCGTCAGACAAGCTTACAGCTTCGATACCGTAGTTTTTTATAAACGATTTAATATCTTCATATGATTTATGTAATCTGATATTACCGCAAAAAGCAATTATATCATTTGCTATCTTGCCGGCGCAACCGCCGATAAAGCCGTAAGAGTAGCCCTTCAGAGCCACACTCCCCTTTTCGACGTATAAAGCGTCAAGCTTTTCGGCTTTGAGAGCCTTGTATATACCCTCATCATCCGTAATAAAGGCACTGCCGTTAACGGGCAATACGGAGCATTTGCAATAGCCCTGCTTTACGTTTATAAGCTTCAGGGCTTTTTCAACGGCAAAATCGAGGACACTTTTATCGGTTAACGCCTTATTACAAATGATTATATCATTTGTAATTACACAATTCAACCTGCAGTCTGAAGGATAAGTGTTTTCTACCCTTTCAAAGGCGGAAATCGCTGTAAACCCAAGCTCTTCAAGCTTATTCTTAAGACCTTTTTGAGAAGCGTCAAGTATAATCTTGCCGTCACCGATATAATTAACGAACAAATCGGCGTGAGATTTCAAAGGAGTGTCAAATACAGCATTATCGTCACCGTAAACGACTTCAGCACCAAGCTTATTAAGCTCGGATTCATAAGGTTTTACAAGGTTTCCGCAGATAAGCTTTGTAACATTATTCTGCGGCAGATTAGGCGTTTTAATAAAGCTCATAATCAACCCATTATCGCGTCAAATGCCTGACGGATATTGCTGACACCGATTACCTCGATATCCTCTTTAAGAGTGTTCTTAAGCTTCTGAAGATTATATTTCGGAACTACACAGCGTCTGAATCCCAGCTTTGCGGCCTCTTTAATTCTCTGCTCACAGTTTGAAACCGCTCTGATTTCACCGCCGAGACCTATCTCACCGAAAGCGAGCACGTCCTCTGCAACGGCATAATCCTTCAGGCTTGAAACTATCGCGAGCGCAACGGACAAATCAGCAGCAGGCTCGTCGATTTTAAGACCGCCGATTATATTAACGTAGCAGTCCATATTACCGATAAAATACCCTGCCCTTTTCTCGAGAACAGCTATAAGCATCGCCATACGGTTATAGTCGATACCCGACGCCATTCTGCGCGGATTGCCGAAGCCCGTAGGAGTAACGAGGCTCTGAACCTCCGCCATAATCGGACGGGAGCCTTCCATAATGCAGGCAACACAGCTGCCCGAGGTGTTCTTCGGCTTACCTGATATCAGCATCATTGAGGGATTGGATACCTCTTCAAGACCGGTATCGAGCATTTCAAACATACCTATCTCATTGGTTGAGCCGTAACGGTTTTTAACAGCTCTTAAAATACGGTAAGAGAAGTTTCTGTCGCCTTCAATATAAAGCACGGCATCAACTATATGCTCTAAAACCTTAGGTCCCGCTATGTTGCCGTCCTTATTGACGTGTCCGACAATTATAATCGGTATATTCATACTCTTTGCAGTACGCATAAAGAGATTTGTGGTTTCCCTGACCTGAGTTACGCTTCCCGACGAGGATGAAAGCTCGGGTATATTCATGGTCTGAATAGAGTCAATCATTACAATATCGGGCTTTTGCGAAGCTATAACTTCGCAGATATACTGCGCGTCAGTCTCGCACAATACAGACAGATTCTCGGAATTTACCTTCAATCTGTTCGCTCTTAATTTAAGCTGATGAGCCGACTCCTCTCCAGAAACGTAGAGTATTTTAAGCGTTTTACCGAGAGGCTGGCAAATCTGCAAAAGAAGGGTTGATTTACCGATACCCGGATCACCGCTGAGAAGCACAATAGAGCCTTTTACCAGACCGCCGCCGAGTACGCGGTTAAGCTCTTTAAGTCCCGTATCAAAGCGGTGCTCGGTATCGGCGGTAATCTCCTTAAGAGAATACACCTTGCTTCTGTTGGTATTAAGAGATGAAGAACTCTTTTTAGCCGTGCTTTCTGTACGCATTTCTTCCTCGAGCGTGCTCCATGACTTGCATTTCGGGCACTGGCCGAGCCACTTCGAAGTCTCGTAACCGCACTCTGAGCATACATATACTGATTTAATTTTTTCAGCCATAGTTTAACTTCCTTGTAAATAGTTTATAATTCCGTTTGCTATACATTCGGCAATTCTTTGCTGATAATCTTCGGTTTTAAGCTTTGCCAGCTCTTCTTTGTTTGTCATAAAACCGCATTCCACAAGTACTGCGGGACGGCGGGCATTATATATAAGATAGACCTCACTGCCGCACTGCTTTATCTGACGCGTATTGTCGGGCTGAAGTTCGGTTAAGACAGACGACTGAATACTCTGCGCTATCTCCCTGCTTTCGTCAGTATTCGGGGAATAGAAAACCTGAGTTCCCCAGTACTTCGGCGAGGTATAACTGTTCTGGTGAATGCTGACGAATAACGAGTTTTCCGTGTCATTTATAAGCTTCATTCGGTTGCGTATATCCGACACCTTTTTCTCGCGTATGGTTTTGGCGTCCGGATTGTTCAGAGCCTCGTCTGAGCTTCGCGTAAGTACGGTTTTTATGCCGTTTTCTTTAAGAATTGCATCAAGCTTCAGTGCAATCTGCAGGTTTATATCCTTCTCGTTTGTTCCGTCATCTGCAACCGCTCCTCCGTCAAAGCCGCCGTGTCCCGCGTCAACTATAACCGTAACCGTATCGGGTTTGATGTTATCGGAAACGGTAAAAACAGAATTAGAGCTGACGAAATAAAGCAGATATCCGCTTACAGCTATTATGATAACGGAAAACAACAGAATATATAAGTACAGTCTTTTCACACAATCACCTCTGTAGATTGTATGAAAAAGCATTTGTCCTATATTCTAAATACGGGTATCAAGCAGGTCAACATACTTTTCTTTATACTCTTCAAAGCGGTTTTCATCAAGCGCGTCACGGATTTCGCGCATCAGCGTATTATAGAAATAAAGATTGTGCATCACGCAAAGCCGCATGGCGAGCATTTCCTTAGCTTTGAAAAGATGTCTTATATAGGCCTTTGAGAAGTGCTGACAGGTAGGACACTGACAGCCTTCTTCAATCGGTGTATCGTCGTCAAGATACTTTTCGTTGCTTATGTTTATAATTCCCGAATGTGTAAACAGATGGCCGTGACGGGCATTTCTCGACGGCATAACGCAGTCGAACAAATCAACTCCGCGCGAAACGGCCTCAATAATATTACCTGGAGTTCCGACGCCCATCAGATAACGGATTTTATCGGCGGGCATATAGGGCTCAACTGCCGAAATTATACGGTACATATCCTCCTTGGGCTCACCGACCGCAAGGCCGCCGATAGCATAGCCGTCAAGGTCGAGTTCGGCTATCTGCTTCATATTCTCTATACGTAAATCCTCGTATGTACAGCCTTGATTTATACCGAAAAGAAGCTGATTATTATTGACAGTATCGGGCAAGGAATTTAGCCTTTCCATTTCCGCCTTGCAGCGAATGAGCCAGCGTACGGTTCTGTCCGCTGCCTCTTTTGCATATCTGTATTCGGCGGGATTCTCTACGCACTCGTCGAACGCCATCGCAATAGTCGAGCCGAGATTGGACTGAATTCTCATACTTTCCTCAGGCCCCATAAATATATGACGGCCGTCAACGTGTGAGTTGAAATTGACACCCTCTTCTTTACGCTTTCGTAGCTTCGCAAGTGAGAAAACCTGAAATCCGCCCGAATCGGTGAGTATAGGTCCTTCCCATCGGGTGAATTTGTGAATACCTCCGAGCTTTTTGACAAGCTCATCGCCGGGCCTGACGTGAAGATGATAGGTATTGCAAAGCTGAACCTGACAGCCGAGCTCTTTAAGGTCAAGCGCGGACACAGCGCCCTTGATTGCTCCGCAGGTAGCAACGTTCATAAAAGCAGGCGTCTGAACGGTACCGTGAACGGTCACGAACTCCCCTCGCCTTGCGTTGTTCTCTTTTTTTATCAGCTTGTACATAATCTCTCCGTCATAATAAAAGCATACAGTCGCCGAATGAGAAAAATCTGTATTCGCTCTCTACGGCGTGCCTGTAAGCGTCAAGTACTTTTTCGCGGTTATAAAACGCAGAAACGAGCATAATCAAAGTGCTCTCGGGCAGATGAAAATTAGTCAGCAGGCCGTCAATGCACTTGAATTCGTAACCCGGATAAATAAAAATATTCGTCCAGCCGTCGGCTTCGGTTATCTCACCGTTGAAGGTCGCTACGCTCTCAAGCGTGCGGCAGCTTGTAGTTCCTACGCTGATTACACGCTTACCCTTTTTCTTGGTTTCGTTAATAAGGTCTGCCGTCTCTTTGGGAAGATAATAATGCTCCGAATGCATCTTATGGTCTTCGATATTTTCAGCCTTTACGGGACGGAACGTGCCTATACCGACGTGAAGCGTAACATAACCGATATTAACGCCTTTTTCGCGTATTTTTTCAAGTATTTTATCAGTAAAATGAAGTCCTGCAGTCGGCGCAGCCGCAGAGCCTAACTCCTTGGCGTAAACCGTCTGATATCTCGACTGGTCCTCAAGCTTTTCGGTTATGTAATGCGGCAATGGCATCTCGCCGACCTTTTCAAGCACGTTAAAGATATTGTTGCCCTCGTAACTGAATTTCGCAAGTCTGTTTCCGTTGTCCAGAACATCAATGATTTCCGCTTTCAGAATTCCGTCACCGAAAACGAAACGAGTCCCCTGCTTTGCCCTTCTTCCGGGACCGGTAATAACCTCCCATACGTCGTTTTCCTTTTGCGTGAGCATCAGGAATTCAACGTGCGCGCCCGTGTCCTCTTTAATGCCGTAAAGACGTGCGGGAAGCACCTTGGTATCGTTTAAGATAAGGCAATCGCCCGCTTCAAGATAATTGACAATATCGTAAAAGTGTTTATCTTCAATAACGTCGGTTTTACGGTCAATAACGAGCATTCTCGACGCATCCCGCGGTTCTATGGGCGTCTGTGCAATACGTTCTTTGGGTAAATCGTAATAAAAATCAGATTTTTTCATTAAAAAACTCCAAAAATGTTATAAAAATAACTAAAGGTAGTCAAAAAAAATTGACACACACAATGTATAGTAGTATTATATTATAAATATAAAATAATATCAATCTAAAAATTCAAATTTGTCCTCTTTAGGATAACATTATTCGGAGGTAATTACAAGTGGAAAAGAAGTATAACGTAGGTATAATAGGCGCAACGGGTATGGTAGGTCAGAGATTTATCTGCCTGCTCGCCAATCACCCGTGGTTTAATATAAAAGTCCTTGCCGCAAGTCCGCGTTCGGCAGGTAAGCCGTACTGTGAGGCTGTCGGTGCAAAATGGTGTATGGACGTTGACATTCCCGACAGTGTTAAGGACATAGTTGTAATGAACGCAACGGACGACGTTGAAAAAATTGCTTCGCTCGTTGACTTCGTGTTCTGTGCCGTTGATATGAAGAAGGATGAGATTAAGTATCTCGAGGAAAGATACGCAAAGGCAGAGTGCCCCGTTGTTTCGAACAACAGCGCTCACAGACATACGCCCGACGTACCGATGGTGCTTCCCGAGCTTAATCCCGAGCATACGGCAATTATTCCCGAGCAGAGAAAACGTCTCGGCACAAAGCGCGGATTTATCGCAGTTAAGCCTAACTGCTCGCTTCAGGGCTATGTTCCCGCTCTCTTCCCCGTTGACAAGGCAGGCTATACCGTTAAGGATGTTCTCGTGTGCACATATCAGGCTATATCCGGTGCAGGAAAGACCTTTGAAACATGGCCCGAGATGGTTGATAACGTAATCCCCTTTATAGGCGGCGAGGAAGAAAAGAGTGAAAAGGAACCGCTTAAAATCTGGGGTTCAATCAACGGCTCCGTTATAGAGGATTCGACAAGACCTAACTTCACCGCTCAGTGCCTCAGAGTTCCCGTTTCAAACGGCCACATGGGCGCGGTATTCGTAAGATTTGAGGACGGCAAAAAGCCGACAAAGGACGAGATGCTCAAAATCTGGCAGGAATACAAGGGCGCTCCGCAGAAGCTTAACCTTCCCTCAGCTCCCAAGCAGTTCCTCAATTACTTCACCGAGGACAATATGCCTCAAACCAAGCTTAACCGCAATCTTGAAAACGGTATGGCTATTTCGATAGGCAGACTCCGTGAAGACACTCAGTTTGATTATAAATTCGTATGTCTTTCGCACAACACGCTTCGCGGCGCAGCGGGCGGCGCAGTTCTTCTCGCTGAATTGCTCTGTGCAGAAGGTTATATGGATTAATTTGGAGGTAATGATATGAAGAAAACTATTTTTACCGGTGCCGGCGTTGCAATAGTAACCCCCTTCACCGAGGACAACAAAATTAATTACCCCGTATTAAAGGACTTAATCGAGTTCCAGATTGAAAACGGTACCGACGCAATTATTATATGCGGCACTACCGGCGAGGGCGCAACACTTGAACACGACGAGCACGTTGAAGCCATCCGCTTTACCGTCGAGACTGTAGCGGGCAGAATTCCCGTTATCGCTTCGACCGGTTCAAATGATACCGAGTATTCGTTAAAGCTCTCACTTGCGGCTCAGGAGGTCGGCGCTGACGCTCTCCTGCTTATCACGCCTTATTATAATAAGGCTTCACAGCAGGGACTTATAAAGCACTTCACCTATGTTGCAGACAGAGTTAATATTCCGATAATTCTTTACAACGTTCCGTCAAGAACGGGTTGTGAAATCAAGCCCGAAACCTATGCCGAGCTTTGCAAGCACCCGATGATTTACGGTACGAAGGAAGCTACCGGCAATCTCTCGGCAATAGCTAAGACTATTTCGCTTTGCGACAGCGATTTCGCGGTTTATTCGGGCAACGACGACCAGATTACCGCTATTGCATCTCTGGGCGGTCTGGGCGTTATTTCGGTTCTTTCAAATATCTGCCCGAAGGTTGCTCACGATATCGCTCAGTATGCGGTTGACGGCGACTTCAGAAAGAGCGCGGAGCTTCAGCTCAAATATCTTGAGCTCTGCGACGATATGTTTATGGACGTTAACCCAATTCCTGTTAAGATGGCGATGAATATGATGGGTATGAACGTCGGTGATTTACGTCTTCCGCTTTGCGAAATGAACGAGGCTAACACGGCTAAGCTCAAAGCGGTACTTAAAAAATACGAGTTAATCTGAATTTGATTTAGGATGTGAAAATATGACAAGGCTTATTTTAAGCGGCTGTTTCGGAACTATGGGTAAGGTCATCACTCGCTGTGTTGAAAAGCGCGATGACTGTGAAATTGTTGCCGGCGTTGATATTAACGAGGGCAGCACCTCCTACCCTGTCTATAAATCATTTGATGCCGTAACTGAAAAAGCCGATGCCGTCATTGATTTTTCGCATCCTTCTGTTTTAAGCTCGCTGCTTGCGTTCTGCAAGGTAAATAAGTATCCGGTTGTAATAGCTACGACCGGTTTAAGCGATGCACAAAAGGCTGAAATTGAAGAAGCGGGAAATGAAATCCCCGTTTTCTTCTCGGCAAATATGTCGATAGGCGTTAATCTTATAAGCGAGCTTGCGGCTAAGGCGGCAAAGGTGCTTGAGGGCTCTTTTGATATTGAAATCGTAGAGGCTCATCATAATCAGAAAATTGACGCTCCGTCGGGTACGGCGCTCATGCTTGCGGATTCGATAAACAATGCGCTTGAAACCAAGGCGCATTACGAATACGACCGCCACTCAAAGCGTATGAAACGCGAAAAGGACGAGATCGGTATTCACTCCGTTCGCGGCGGCACTATTGTAGGAGAGCATGAAGTTATTTTTGCGGGACTTGACGAGGTTATTAAAATCAGCCATTCCGCAAGAAGCAAGGACCTTTTTGCCGTAGGAGCAATTAACGCTGCAATATTCATTAACGGCAAGGCCCCGAAGCTTTATTCGATGAAGGATTTAATAGATCAGTAAAGGAAGATTAATATGAGCATAATTGAAAATATCAGCGTAGTTGAGGACGTTACCCTCGTTTCGTTAAAGGATTCCCCTGCCGATATCGGTCTTATTTCAAGCATTTTTCAGATGATTGCCGACGCAGGTATTGACGTCGATATGATTTCCCAGACTCCGCATCACTCGAAAATGCCTGACCTGTCGTTTACAATTTCCGATGACGACTTCTCAAAGATACTTGAAATTATGGCGCAGTTAAGGCAGCTTAATCCCGACCTTAAGCTCACGATACAGAATGGCAACTGTAAGATTTCCGTTTTCGGCGAAGGTATGAAGGGCACTCCCGGCGTTGCCGTAAAGGTGTTCAATGCGCTTAATAAGGCGAATGCGGATATAATTATGATTACTACGAGCGAGGTTGATATTTCGATGCTTGTGTCAAAGCACGATCTTGACGCCGTGCTTGAATGCTTAAACGAAATACAGTAAACGTATAAAATAATGAAACCGAGGCTTTAAGCCTCGGTTCTTTTATTTTGTCTTATGACGCATTATAAACCAGATAATCACCATAGCCTGAAATACTCCGCACGGAATTAAGAAATAAAGCATTTTGCTTCCGTCAATAAACTGAACTCCGTAAAACGTCAGAACAAGCGAAAGGAATACGCTCCAGATTATTCCGCTGACGCTCAGCGCTCTGTGAATCAGCTTATACCATATACAGCTGAAAACGGTAAGAACGATAAACGTGGGAATAAGCGCGTAAATAAATATAAGCCACGTCTTTGGTATTTCCCAGGGAAGCATCTGTAAAAGGAAGAATATCATTCCTGCACTCAGCCAGCAGATACCGACCGACAGAACGGTTATAAAGTTCTTTCTGTTTTTTCTCTTTCCGATTGCAACGGGCTTTGAAGGCGTAGTCAGGTCGTTGACGGTTATACCGAAATGCTCGGCAAGCTGATACAGCACGTAAGCGTCGGGTATTCCTTCTCCCCTCTCCCATTTGGAAACGGACTTGTCGGAATAGTTAAGAAGCTCGGCAAGCTCGCTCTGGGTTATGCCCTCGGACTTTCTGTAATATGCAATTTTTTCAGCTACAAGCTCTCTGAATTCCTGCTCGGTCATACTGTTTCACCTTCTTTTGTCAAAAAATATAATACTACAAGCAAAGGATATTTTCAAGCCCGAAATCCTTGATATTACGGTAGCTCTACTCACGGTAGAGTGCTTTTTTACATCAGTAGAGTGACTTTTCAAAGCGTAGGTTGATAATATACAGCAAAGGATTTACACTGATATGCGAGGTGATAATATGTCAAGGACAAAGCTTGCGGACAGACAGCTTCCGCGTTATACACGCGGCGAGGAAATCGCCAATATGGTAACTCATATCGTGGGCGGCGGTCTCGGCGTAATTTCATTGGGACTGTGTATTGCGTTTTCAATAGTAAAACGCAACTGGTGGGGACTTGTCGGCGGTATAATATATTCGGTTATGATGATATTCCTCTATACCATGTCGAGCGTTTATCACGGACTTGTAAGCGAAAAGCCGAAAAAGGTTATGCAGGTTCTTGACCACTGCTCGATATTCGCGCTTATTCTGGGCACATACGTACCTATAATGCTGACAGGTATAAGAGTTCAGAGTACAGTTTTGTTTATTGTTCTGAGCGTTATTCTCATAGCCGGTACTGCCGTCAGCGTAACCTTCACGGCTATTGATTTCAAGAAATATGCCGTTGTATCAATGACGGGTTACTTCGCTATCGGCTGGGCTGCCCTGCTCGCCTTAAAGCCGTTATATCAGCAGTTCGGATTGGAAATGATTATCTGGCTGGTTGCGGGCGGTCTTGCGTACACGCTCGGAATAATATTTTTCGCGCTGGGCAGAAAAAAAGAATACTTCCACATGGTTTTCCATCTGTTCATTCTCGCGGGAAGCATTCTTCATTTTATTGCAATTTTCAAGTTCTGTATTCTCGGATTTAATTAAAGAGTATTCTTCGCTCTGTCAGCCATATCGGCAATACAGTCCTCGCAGATTTTAACTCCGTGATAATCAACGAGATTATCAACGTTATGGCAGAAAATACAGCCCGGCTGATACTTCTTGAGAACGACCATATCGTTCTCGGTAAAGATTTCAACCGCAGAACCATCTTCGGTGAGATTAAGGACCTTTCTTATCTCCATTGGAAGCACGATTCTGCCCATTTTATCTATGATTTTTACAAAACCCGTTGATTTCATACAATTACCTCTTTTCTGCGACATATTATAGCAATTACTAACAAAATTGTCAATAAATACCAAAAAATTACGGTGTACAAATATTTGTACACCGTAATTGATTTATACAGGTGATTATCTCTCAATAAGAGAAACACCGGTCATTTCCGCAGGCTTTTCAATGCCCATTATTTCAAGCATTGTAGGTGAAAGGTCGCAGAGTCTGCCGCCCTCCGCCTTAAGTCTGAAATCGTTACCGTAACCGGCTACAATAAGCGGAACGGGGTTGGTCGTATGAGCAGTGAACGGCGAGCCGTCGTCCTCATACATCTTATCTGCGTTACCGTGGTCGGCGGTGATAAGAATTACGCCATCCATATCCATAACCGCGTCATAAAGCTTGCCGACACACTCGTCGACGGTTTCAACAGCCTTTACAGCCGCGTCAAAGATACCTGTATGGCCGACCATATCGCAGTTGGCGTAGTTTAGGATTACCATATCGTACTTGCCGCTGCGAATTCTCGCACACGCCTCGTCGCAAACCTCATAGGCGCTCATTTCGGGTTTAAGGTCAAAGGTTGAAATCTTCGGCGAGTCGATAAGCACTCTGTCCTCGCCTTCATATACCTTTTCCTCGCCGCCGTTATAGAAGAACGTTACGTGAGCGTACTTCTGGGTTTCGGCAATTCTGAGCTGCTTAAGTCCGTTCTTAGAAATAATCTCGCCCATGGTATT
Organism: Clostridiaceae bacterium; assembly: GCA_016290515.1. Classification (GTDB taxonomy): domain Bacteria; phylum Bacillota; class Clostridia; order Oscillospirales; family Acutalibacteraceae; genus Fimenecus. The sequence continues at coordinate 29 of JAEEUJ010000040.1, read as the reverse complement.
TGTAAGCGCCTCAGGCTTGAACGCAACAT
>JAEEUJ010000039.1 GCA_016290515.1 Clostridiaceae bacterium | reverse complement strand
AAGGTCGGCCTTTTCGTCCTTTGTCATCTCGATAGCGCATTCGAATACCTGCTTGATTTCGGGGTTCGGGAACGGGCAAGTCGGGAAGTTACCGTCGGGCAGCTCCTGCTGCTTTACAACTCTTACGTTGTCAATACCTATTCTCTTGAGAATTTCACGAACGGGTTTGTTGCCCGTACCGTTAAGGGGCGTATATATAACGGAAAGTCCCGCCTTCTCGCAGACGCCTTCGTTAACTCTTGCCTTGAGCACTTCATTATAGAAAGCCTCGTTGACCTCCTGACCGATATACTCAATCTTACCCTCGCTGACAGCCTCGTCAAAATCCATGGTCTTTACGCCGTCGAAGATATCGACGTTCTGAATGAAGCCGTAGGTCTTTTCTGCCGCCGCGTCGGTCATCTGATAGCCGTTGGGGTCGTAGCACTTGTAGCCGTTATACTTGGCGGGGTTATGAGAAGCCGTGAGTATAATACCCGACGAGCACTTGAAATAACGTACCGCGAAGGAAAGCATGGGTGTCGGCACAAGCTCGGGATAGATATATACCTTAACGCCGTTTGCCGCGAGTACGCCTGCCGCCGACTTTGAGAAAACGTCGGACTTGATTCTCGAGTCGTATGCAATCGCAACGCTCGGATTCTCAAATTCGGAATTGAGATAGTCGGCAAGACCCTGCGTCGCCTGATTGACGGTATAGACGTTCATACGGTTTGTGCCCGCGCCGATAACGCCTCGAAGTCCCGCAGTGCCGAATTCAAGATTCTTATAGAAGCGGTCAAGGATTTCATCCTCATTACCGTTGATTTCGTTTAATTCTTTGAGAAGGTCGGGGTCAGCCGTTGCCTTTTCGCTCCAAAGTTTATAAAGAGCATTAATGTCGTTCATAATGTACCTCCCAAATCAGTAATTTATTTCATCGAGAGTTATTATCCTCTCGCTGTTATACAGTTCATTAAGTTCTTCTTTTGTGTTGGTGTCAACGAGATATTCGCTGTGCCAGGTCATAAACCAAACCCACGGATACTGCCCGAATTCCGTAGCGTCGGGATTGTCGCCGCACTCATGAAAGCACTGCGGTTTGCCGCTTTTATTAACCTTGCTGACCGCCTTCCAGAGCATCGGCACCTCGACTAAATCGTAACTGTCGGCACCGATTATATCGCAGTATCCGTCACCGACGTACCAGTCCTTATAATCCTCGCCGTTGTGCGAAAAGCCGAGCACCCAGATAAGATTGTTGAGTTCCCACTTTACGGTGTAGCGCTCATACATTGTTTTCCAGAGCTTTTTGAAATTTTCGGGACCGCCCTTGCCCCACCAGAACCAACCGCCGTCGAATTCGTGGAAGGGACGCCAGATAACCGTTACGCCTTGATTTTCAAGTTCCTTAAGCGCCGCTGCCGCCTTATCCATACCGTCGAGCATCGCCTTGTTTTCGGGCGTTCCCTCGGTGAACAAAGCATCCCAGTCGGCAACCTCGTCAGCCATGGCTTCTGCCCATGCGCCCGAATAATCGGCACCCGTATGCCAGCAGATTGTGACAAGTCCGCCTTTTTGCGCCCACCCGAAGGCTCTTTCGTTAACGCCGTCAAAGTCGTCGTTCATATAATCAAATCCGCGCAACGCGGGAAGTTTACCCGAAACATCGGAAAGGAAATTTACCTCATAGTCAGGGCCGTCAATCCAGGTTGACTCCTGCTGACCGGAAAGTGTGCTCATACCGGAAAGCGATTTAATGTAATTATATATCCGTACGGTCTGTCCGTTCGCAGCGGGATTGGACAGAGTAACTTCTTTTTTTTGGCAGGAATTAAACGTCAGTAAAAGAATTACGGCAACAATAACATATACCGTGCCCTGAGCGCAAAGCCTTTTCATTGCTGTTCCTCCTGCGTAACGGATTTGTGAGCCTCAAAGAACTCAAGCATTTCGTCTATCGTTTTCTGACTTTCCTCAAGCTCGGGATACGCCACGCTCGTGATATGGCCCGACGAGCGGTTTATCGACATACCCCAATCGCGGAACTGATGCTCGATACCCATTTCGGTCAACACCCCGTCAAAATATACGCCCGAAGCGTGAAGAAAATCACGCTGACTCGTTACAAAATATGCAGGCGGAAGCTCGCCGTAAGGCAACGCCTCCTCGGGCTGAAGATATTCATAATATGGCTTATTTTTGAATTCAAATCCGAGATAGCAGGAAATCAGCGGTGCATTGAAGCCGTTTTTCATATCGAACATACCCGACACAATACCGAGCGCGCGGATATTAAGTCCCGAAGCCTCGACTTCGAAAAGCGACTGAAGCTTCTCGCTCGTATTGACGAGCGGAACGTAGTATGCAAGATTGCCTCCCGCCGAGTCGCCCGTAACGAAAACGTTATCAAGGTCGCAGTGATATTCGGCGCCGTTGTCGTTAACCCATCTGAACGCCGCCATAATGTCCTGAACCATCGACTCATAAAGCACATCGGGCGCGAGCCTGTAATTAACTGCAATTACGGTATATCCCCGTGAAGCGAGAATTGAGCAGTAAACACGGTTCGAATCCTTGTCGCCCATCATAAGTCCGCCGCCGTGGATATCGATAATGACGGGCAGATTACCCTCGGTGTTATCGGGGTAATAGATGTCAAGCATGTGCTCGTTTTTACCGTCGTCGATATAGGGCACGTCCTCTATTCGCGTCACGCCCTCTTGCATAGTCTGGGAGTTAACGCGGTTGTTGTCATAATAAGTTACGAGGTCCCAGACTATCGAGATAGCCGCCGTAACGAAGCCCTTATTGGTAAGCTCGCCCATAAGCTTCGGGTTCTTTTCGTAAAGCTTTTCGTCGAGTGAGAACAGTCCGTTGAAAATATCAATGAACTGCTTCTGCGCGGAGTCAACGTCGTTTACCTCGCCGCCCTCTTTTATTATATCCTTAAGAAAGCCGTACAGGTCGGTAAAGAGCTTCGCAACCGAATTCATAAACTCGCTGTCGGAGGCCATGCCCGATTCGCCGATAAGAGCGTCCAGGTCGGGCTCTCTGGAATGAAATTCCTTCTCAAGCTCAACCTCGCTGTCGCTCTCAACGTACTCGGCGTCGGAACCGTCGGTCTGCTTCATGGCAAAGCTTGTACGCTTTGCTATAAGGTCGGCGTGGTGCCATATTCCCGCAGTCGCAGCGACAAGTAATATAATCGCAATTACTCTCTTAACCATTCTTACCTAAAAGTGCACTGACAAGTGAGCCGATATACATAGCTATATCGGCCGCTCTTGTATTCCTGAAAATGTCGATTATACGGTCAATAAGGTCTCCCTTTGTCTTCATATAATCTCCTTATTTTGCTACGATATTGACAAGCTTGCCCTTAACGTAGATTTCCTTGATTATGCTCTTGCCGGCAAGCTCCTCGGCTATCTTTTCGTCAGCCTTCGCAAGGGCAATTGCATCGTCGTTCGAAATCTCGGTGGGAACGTCGAGCTTGGCTCTGATTTTACCGTTAATCTGAACAACTATCTCAACGGTGTCGTCAACGCACTTGGCCTCGTCAAACGTCGGCCATACGCCGTCCTTTGCGAGCATTTCACCGTAGCCGAGTGTGCTCCACATTTCCTCTGTAACGTGAGGAGCGAAGGGATTGACTATAAGAAGCAGATCTTTAAGCTCTGCCCTGTTTATAGTACCGTTGTCATAAATCTGATTGAGAAGCGTCATAACCGCCGCAATAGCGGTGTTGAACTTCATAGCCTCTATATCCTCGGTAACCTTCTTGATAGTCTTGTGCATAGCCGAGGAAAGCTCCTTTGAATACTCATCGCCGTCGGTGAGCATATCCTGAAGCTTCCAGAGTCTGTCGACAAATCTCTTACAGCCCTTGACGCTCGACTCGCTCCACGGAGCAGCCTGCTCATAGTCGCCCATAAACAGAACGTAAGTACGAAGAACGTCTGCGCCGTAAACGTCGATAACCTCGTTGGGATCGATAACGTTGCCTCTCGACTTGCTCATCTTGACGCCGTCGGGTCCTAAAATAAGTCCCTGAGCTGTTCTCTTGGCGTAAGGCTCGTCAAACGGAACAACGCCTATATCATAGAGGAAGCGATGCCAGAAACGCGAATAAATCATATGCCGCGTAACGTGCTCCATACCGCCGTTATACCAGTCAACGGGGCCCCAGTATTTAAGCTTATCCATATCGGCAAGCGCCTTGTCGTTGTGCGGGTCGATATAGCGAAGGAAGTACCAGCTCGAACCTGCCCACTGAGGCATGGTATCGGTCTCGCGCTTCGCGTCGCCGCCGCACTTCGGGCACTTACAGTTTACAAACGAATCAATCTTGGCAAGCGGGCTTTCGCCGTCCTGACCTGGCTCGAAATTCTCAACCGGCGGAAGCTTAAGCGGAAGCTCGTCGTAGGGTACGGCTACAAGGCCGCAGTTCGGGCAATGAACTATCGGTATAGGCTCACCCCAGTAACGCTGACGGTTGAACGCCCAGTCCTTCATCTTGTACTGAACGCCGCCTTCGCCGATGCCTTTTTCCTGAAGGAATTCAATCATCTTAGCGATTGAATCTTTCTTGTTGTCAAGGCCGTTGAGGAAGCCTGAGTTTACCATTTCGCCGTCGCCGGTATAGGCTTCGACGGAAATGTCGCCGCCCTTGATAACCTCGATAATATCAATGCCGAATTTCTTTGCAAATTCGTAGTCTCTCTGGTCGTGTGCGGGAACAGCCATAATGGCGCCCGTACCGTAACCCATCATAACATAGTCGGAAATATAGATCGGAATATCGGTGTCGTTGACGGGATTCTTTGCGGTGATACCTTCAAGTCTTACGCCCGTCTTGTCCTTGACAAGCTGGGTGCGCTCGAACTCGGTTTTCTTGGCGCAGTCTGCGCGATAAGCCTCAACGGCGTCCATATTGCCTATCTTATCGGCATACTTGTCAATAAGCGGATGCTCGGGAGCGATAACCATAAACGTTACGCCGAAAAGCGTGTCGGGACGGGTTGTATAGATGCGAAGCTTTTCGGGAACCTCGTTAATCGAGAAGTCAACGAAAGCGCCTCTTGACTTGCCTATCCAGTTAATCTGCTGAAGCTTTACGTTGGGAAGATAGTCAACCTTCTCAAGTCCCTCAAGCAGCTTGTCGGCATACTCGGTTATGCGCAGATACCAGACGTCCTTTGACTTCTGAACGACGTCGGAATGGCAGATATCGCACTTACCGCCCTGAGAGTCCTCATTGGAAAGAACAACCTTACACGACGGGCAGTAGTTTACAAGCGTCTTATCCCTGAAGGCAAGACCGTTTTCAAACATCTTGAGGAAAATCCACTGAGTCCACTTATAGTAGCCCTCCTCGGTGGTGTCGATAACTCTCGTCCAGTCGAAGGAAAAGCCTACACGCTTGAGCTGAGAGGTGAACTTCTCGATATTGATATCGGTAACCTTTCTGGGATGCATACCCGTCTTGATAGCGTAGTTTTCGGTCGGCAGACCGTAGGCGTCGAAGCCTATCGGGAACAGAACGTTCTGTCCTTCAAGCCTTCTCTTGCGCGAAACAACCTCAAGGCCCGAATAAGCCTTGATATGACCGACGTGCATACCTGCGCCAGACGGATACGGGAACTCGACAAGAGCATAAAATTTCTTTTTGTCGGAGTTGTCAATGGCGTGGAACACGCCCTGCTCTTCCCATTTCTGTTGCCATTTCGGTTCAACTTTTCTGAAATCGTAATCCATAATTATCAACCTCTGTATATGAATAGTTAATTTTTATCTATTTATTCCTCGGTAATCCATGCCGAGATGTCAACCTCTTCTGCGTCCTCCCAGAGCTTTTCGAGATTGAAGTTCTCTCTCTGGTCGGGAGTAAAGACGTGCACGACAACGTTGCCGTAGTCGAGCAGTATCCAGCCCGTCGCCCTGCCCTCGATATTCTTGGGCTCCTGACCGAGCGAAGCGAGTTTGTCCTCAACCTCCTCGGCGAGCGCCTTGATGTGGGTGGTCGACGTACCCGAAGCGATTACGAAATAATCGGCGATACTGGTTAAATCGGTAATCTTAATTGCCGTCAGGTCAATCGCCTTCTTCGAGTCAAGTGTTCTTACTGCGTTTTCAAGAATTTCCTGTGTGAGCATTTATTTTCTCCTTTTATTATCAAGCAGCATAGCTACTTCATTATAAGCGTTTATACTGTCGGGATGCACGGGCCGGTGTTCGTTTATCAGTTCGTGAATTGTGAACTCCAGTCCGTACTGCATAGCCTCCTCAAGGCTCCTTTCGGTCTTTTCGCGCATCACGTCAACGTCGGGGTAATCGCGCTCCGCCGAGGTGTAGTCGGCGATATAAAGCACCTTTTCAAGCAGGCTCATCCCTGCCTTCGCGGTGGTGTGATAACGCACTGCCGATAATATTTCCTCATCGGTGACATTGAGCACGTTTCGCAAAATGAGCTCGCCGCACATCGCGTGCCAGACCTTGGGGCTCTGCCTTTCGACGTCGGAAAGCTTCACGCCGCTTTCCGCGAGCATTTTAAGCTGTTCATCCTTCGGAAGGTCCTTCGCTATGTCGTGAATAAGTCCCGCCGTATATGCCTTTTCGGGATTGGCGCCGTATTTAAGCGCTAATCGCTTCGCCTCATCGGCGACGTTTATCGAGTGAATAAATCTGTATTTACTCAGCCGTTTTTTTATCTCTTCTAAAAACTCGTCATTCCTTAGGGTGTCCATACAAACCTCTTTTTTTGATATAGCCGTAAACCGCTTCGGGTACAAGCGCGCTTACATCCCCGCCGCTTTTGAGCTTCTGTCGGATTTCGGACGAGCTTAACTCGTAGGGGTCCATGGGCGAAATTATTATACCGTCGCCCTCAAGCTCTTTGATGTAGATATGAAACTGCTTGAACGCATAGCTGCGAAGTTCATAGATGCTCTCGTCGTCGCTTCGCGAGGCAACGCATACGGTGCAGTTTTCCATAATCTCCTTATGCTTATACCACTTGTGAAAGCACAGAAACATATCCGAACCGATAATAAGATAGAACTCGTCGTCGGGGTACTGTTCCTTAAGCTGCATAAGCGTATAGACGGTGAACGAGTCGCTGTAACGGTCAATCTCGATACGGCTGACCTCAAAGCGTTTGTCGGTAAACGCAAGAGTGCACATATCGTAGCGCATATCGTCCATTATTAAATCTTCCCAGGTCTTGTGAACGGGACGCTTGCAGGGAATGATAAAAACCTTATCAAGTCCGAGCCTGTCGGCAAAATCCGTCACGAGCCGCACGTGACCGTTGTGGGGAGGATTGAAGGTTCCGCCGAAAATTCCGATTTTCATATTCTCACCGATTATTTCTTAACGGGCTTCTTTTCGTGAAGCTTTTCGGAATAGCGATAGAGTATCATAACTCCGCCGATAACCGAAACGACCTCGCTGTTTGTTGCTTTCGCAAGCTCCTGTGCTGTCTCGCGGGGAGTGGTCGGGCAGGTTTCGCGAAGCACCTTTATTTTAATAAGCTCTCTTGCGGTCAACGCGTCGTCGGTCTGCTTGATAAGGGCATCGGAAATTCCGCCCTTGCCGACCTGAAACAGTGATTCAAGAGAGTTTGCCTGACCTCTTAATTTTGCTCTTTCCTTACTTGTCATATATTTCTCCGATTACAGATATTTTGGTAATTCTTCAACGAATTTACGAAGGGCATTTCCTCTGTGGCTGAGTTTGTCCTTTTCCTCTGCCGTAAGCTCGCCGAAGGTTTTGTCGCCTACAAGAAATACGGGGTCATAGCCGAAGCCGCCGTTTCCGTGCTTCTCAAAGGCAATAATTCCATGACACTCTCCCCTGACGGTGAAATGCCGTCCGTCGGGGAAGCAACAGCAGACTGCGCTGACATATTTCGCCGTTCTTTTTTCCCTGGGAACGTCCTTCATTATTTCAAGCAGCTTTTCGATATTCTTATCATCGTTGCCGTGCTCACCCGCGAAGCGTGCTGAATACACGCCGGGCGCGCCGTCAAGATAATCGACCATAAGCCCCGAATCGTCCGCAACGCAGACCATACCCGATTCCTTACAGCCGCTGTCCGCTTTAAGAAAAGCATTTTCCTCGAAGGTTGTGCCCGTCTCTTCGACGTCGGTAAGCTTGATGCCCGCCATTTCGGCAGTCTTTACGTTTATATTCAGCGGTTCGAGAATTCTCTCAAGCTCCGCCTGCTTTTTCATATTATGAGTTGCGATTAAAAAATCCAAAGAACTTCCTCTTTTCCTTCTTTTCGGGTTCTTCCTCTGCAGGCTCTTCCTCAGCGGGCTCTTCGTCGGCTTCTTCGCTTATCTCCTCTTGCGGTTGATGTCCAGGAACTCCGCTTTCATCTGGCTCAGGGAAGAAATCCTCGACGATTTCTGCGATTGCTTCTTTGATTTCCTGCGTTTCGTCATATGAGGACGAAGCTTCGCCTTGATTTTCGACTATGCTTCCTGACTGTCCATCGTCATCGCCGTGTACGCCTCCAAGGACGTTCTGGCTAATTTTTTCAGTTTCATTTTCGTCCTCCTCGTACTCTATCTTCTGGAACAGTCCGTCGGCAAATGCCTGCGGATTGAAGGGCTGCAAATCGTCTATCTGTTCGCCGACGCCGATGAACTTGACGGGTATGCCGAGCTCATGCTTGATGGCAAGTACCACGCCGCCTCTCGCCGTTCCGTCAAGCTTGGTAAGAACGATGCCCGTAATCTCGGCAACCTCCTTGAACTCCCTCGCCTGATTGACGGCATTCTGTCCCGTAGTCGCATCGAGTACCAGAAGCACCTCGCGGTCCGAATACGGAAGCTCGCGGTCGATAACACGGTAAATCTTCGCAAGCTCCTCCATAAGATTTTTCTTGTTATGAAGTCTGCCGGCGGTGTCGATAATAACGATGTCGGTGTTTCTCGCCTTGGCGGCGTTTACCGTATCAAATACGACTGCGGCAGGGTCAGCCCCCTCGGCATGCTTTACTATATCAACGCCCGAGCGGTCTGCCCAGATCTGAAGCTGGTCAATTGCCGCCGCACGGAAGGTATCGGCTGCGCCCAGAAGCACCTTCTTGCCCTGCGCCTTATACATAGCGGCAAGCTTTCCTATGGTAGTAGTCTTGCCCACGCCGTTAACGCCGATTACAAGTATAACCGAAGGCTGGGTGATAAGTCCCATATCCTCGCCGCCGTAAAGAAGCTCTGCGACGACGTTTTTCATCTCCGCCTTGATGTCTTCGGCTTTTTTGAGACGCTTTTCCGAAACACGCTTCTTCAGCGTTTCGGTGATGTCAACGGCAGTCACCATACCGACGTCGCCCATAACGAGTATTTCCTCAAGCTCGGCGTATAAATCGTCGGTTATTTCCTCGGCGGAATCGAACAGGTCGTCGATAGCGCCGGACATCTTGTTTCTTGTTTTCGTCAGTCCGAAATTGATTTTACTGAAAATTCCCATTTGTATTTCCTTTCGAAATTATGCCAGACCTAATTTCTTCGCCATCTCGGCGGTCTTCAATTCAAGAAGCTTTGAAACGCCCTTTTCCTGCATCGTAACGCCGTAAAGAACGTCCGCCTCCTCCATAGTGCCGCGTCTGTGAGTGATGAGAATGAACTGAGTGTTCTTCGTCATACGTCTGACGTAGTTTGCGTATCTCGTGACGTTTACGTCGTCGAGAGCCGCCTCAACCTCGTCAAAAATACAGAACGGCGCGGGAGTTACCTTAAGTATTGCGAACAGAAGCGCAATGGCCGAAATTGCCTTCTCACCGCCCGAAAGCAGGTCGATATTCTTGACGTTCTTTCCGGGAGGCTGAACCTTGATTTCAATATTGCACTCGAGTATATCAAGCTCGTTTTCAAGTCTCAGCTCCGCTTTACCGCCGCCGAAAAGCTCCTGGAATGTTTCGCCGAAGCAGGCGTTGATACGGTTGAAACTGTCCTTAAACTGAGCCGCCATCTTGCCGGTCAGATCAAATATAAGCTTGTTGAGCTCGTCCTTCGACTTTTCAACATCGCTTATTTGCTCGTTCATAAAGACATAGCGCTCGGAAACTTCCTTGTACTCGTCAATAGCCGAAACGTTAACAGCGCCCAGAGCCTTGATCTGATTTTTAAGCTCGCTGAGCCTCTTGCCCGCGGCGGCGTAGTCCTCAATCTCAATCTCGAGTGCGGCTGCCTCGCGTCGGGTGAGTTCATATTCCTCGTAAAGCTTTGCGGTAAGGTCGTCAAACTCCTTGCGCATCGCTATCTTCTTTTCCTCAAGACGGACAAGTTCTGCGGACAGCTGTTCACGCTCGTTGGTCTTGCTTCTCTCAAGCAGGCGCAGGTCATTCTGCTCCTTCTCAACCTCGTCGCGCTTTGCGAGCATACCGTCGACGGTCTCTCTTGATGAATCGGACTGTCCTCTGAGCTCCTCAATATTGAGGTTCAGGTTTTCGATATCCTTTTGCTTCTGCTCGTTCTTCTGTCTTAACTGCTCAATCTCGGCGTCAAGCACGTCGGCCTTGTCGGTATGTCCCTGCTTACGCGAAGTAAGGTGAGTCAGTGTGTCCTCGTTGGTCTCGACGTCCTTTTTAAGAGTTACCAGCTGAACGCTCAGCTCGGATGCCTTGTTCGAAAGCTCCTCACGCGAAGCGCTCAGGCTCTCACGGTCGCCCGTAATCTTTTCAAGCTCGGTTTCCGTATCCCTGATAAGAACGTTAAGTTCCTCAACCCTGACGGTCGCCGCCTTTGCGTTTTCGTTAATTGTATCAATTCTCTTTAAGAGGGTTTCCTTCTCGTCGGCAAGCTCCTTGACGGTACCCGAAACGGTGCCGAGCTGCTCGTCGGCAAGCTTCAGTTCGCCCTCTAAACGAATCTTGTCCTCATTCTTGCGCAGAAGGTCGCCTTCAGCGCCCTCGAGGTCGGCAAGCGCAGCAGCCTTGTCCTCGTTCAACTGCTTGAAGTCGGCTTCAAGTACGGCGATTTCCTCCCTGACGGAACCGAGATTCTTCTTGAGCTTATCTATCTCGTTGCCGCGGCTTAAGATACCCGCGTTCTGAGTTCTCCAGCCGCCCGTCATTGAGCCGCCCGCATTGACAACCTGACCGTCAAGCGTTACGAGCTTGAAGCGGTAATTGTACTTCTTGGCAATAGCTATTGCGCAGTCAAGGTCATCGCAGACAACTGTTCTCGAAAGAAGGGAGGCAATAATCTCTTTATATTTCTTATCGCACTTGACAAGCTCGTCCGCCATTCCTACGAAGCCGTACTCGTCGTCAAGTCCCTTCTCGGTGAATTCCTTTGACTTTATTGCGCTGATAGGCAGGAAGGTCGCCCTGCCCGCTCTGGACTGTTTAAGATATTCAATGGCGTTCTTGGCGTCGTTTTCGTTTTCGGTTACAATATTCTGCACCGCCGCGCCCAGCGCCGTTTCAATGGCAAGCGAATACTTATCGGTTACGGTGATAAGCTGAGAAACGGGGCCGCAGATTCCGCGCAAAGCGCCGCGCTTCGACTCGTTCATAACCGCCTTTACAGCGCCGCCGTAGCCCTCCATGCTCTTTTCAAGTTCCTCGAGAATACGGATTCTGTCCTCAGCCTTTTCGTACTCACGGTTCTTTTCGTTAAGAGCTTGCTCGCACTCGGCAGCCTTCCTGCCGCGTGACTCAAAGCGCATAGTGTAGCCGTCGATTGAATTTGAGATGCTCTCAATTTCCGCAAGGCAGGCATCGAGATTGGACTGTGCCGTTTCCCTGTTCTTTTTGTATTCAAGATAGGTTTCCTGCCTGCCGCCGAGCGAGTCGTCAATAGCGGCGATACGCGAATTAATCTCGTCAACCGACGAGCTCGCGGTCTCGGATATAACGCGGTTGTCGGCAAGCTCTACCGAATAGGCGGACAGAGAAGCGGAAAGCTCCTGCGCCATGTCGGAGAATTCTATATTGCTTGACTTGAAGGTTTCCTCCTGCTGTGCAAGCGAAGCCAGCTGAGCCTCCAGATCCTTAATCTGTTTGTTGGCGTTTTCAATAATCGACTGCGCCTCGGCAATCCTCTCGTCAAGGTGAACGCCCGTATCGTCCTCGTCAGCCTTGTCCTTAAGAAGTCTGTCGATGGTTTCGTTGTTATGTTCAATCGAGTTTTCCTCAACCTTGACCTGAGTTTCGAGGGCTGCAATCTGCTCCTCAAAAACAGATGAGTCCGAGCGTATCTGCTCGATATTTACGTTGATTTCACGTATCTGCTCAGCTGCTGCGTCAATCTTCTGCTCGATTACAGCAAGCTCTTCCTCCGCCTGCTTATAGTTGAACTCGGCGGTCGAAATCTTATGCTCCTGCTCACGCAGTCTGTCGTTCGTCCTGTCAATGGTATGAAGCCAGATACCGATTTCAAGATTCTTTCTCTCCTCGGCGAGCACGATGAACTTCTGTGCCTTTTCCGACTGAGCCTTAAGAGGTCCTACTCTCGATTCAAGCTCTGTCAAGATATCGCGAAGTCTTACGAGATTTTCCTCAGCCTGACTGAGTCTTCTCATAGCGTCGGCTCTGCGGTAGCGGAAGTGGGAAATACCCGCCGCCTCCTCAAGCATATCGCGGCGCTCGCCCGTCTTGGACGAAACCATATCGGCAATCTTGCCCTGACCGACTATTGAGTAGCCGTCGCGGCCGAGGCCCGTGTCCATAAACAGCTCGTTGATATCGCGAAGCCTTGACGTTTCGCCGTTTATAAGATACTCGCTTTCACCCGAACGGTAGTAACGTCTGGTAACGGCAACCTCGTCGTTGTCGTTTGCGAGTGCTCTGTCCTTGTTGTCAAGTCTGAGGGTAACCTCGGCAAAGCCCTTCGCCTTTCTTATGTCGGTACCGTCGAAGATAACGTCCTCCATTTTGGAACCGCGCAAATTCTTTGTCGACTGTTCGCCCAGAACCCAGCGTACGGCATCGGAAATATTACTCTTTCCGCTGCCGTTGGGACCTACAACCGAGGTGATTCCTTTATTGAATTCGAGTACCGTTTTGTCAGGGAATGACTTGAATCCCTGCATTTCCAGTGCTTTAAGAAACATATCTCTATTCCTTTAATATAATTTCATACTCTTCCAAAATAGTATTACATTTTATTATACAACAGTAACCTTCATTTTTCAATGCTTTTTCGTTACTTTTTAGCTGTCCGAGCGCCTTTGAAAGTGACTTTTCGGCGACCTCAAAAACATACTGCTTTGATTTGTCCTTATTTTCAAGTAACGAGAGCATTTTTTTAAGGAAAATGCGGCTCTCGCAGAGCTCCCTGAAGGCGGGATGATATGCGCCCGCAAGATAGCCTTCATCGACGTTTCCGCCCGAGTGAAGTCCGAGCCTTATGACCTTTATATCTTTCTCCTCAAACATTAGCAGAAGCCTTGCGCAAAGCTCAACCGCTTCGTCGAGAGTCTGCGGCTTATATTCGCCGCTTCTCATCAATTCGGCAAGCCTTGTCCCTTCAAGCACGACGGTCGGGTAAATCCTTACCGTTTCGGGA
>JAEEUJ010000201.1 GCA_016290515.1 Clostridiaceae bacterium | reverse complement strand
CGACATAGCAGATAAGAGTCTTTACAGCGCCGATTTTGGATTCGACAGCATAACCGACAATAAACATAGAGACAGTGTTTGTCACTATGTGAGGAATCCCAACGTGAAGCAGGGCAGAGGAAACAAGCCGCCATACCTGACCGCTTTTGATTTTTTCATTGGAAAGGCGAAGGGTGCGGTTTATGTAGCCCTTATTATGCCCGAAAAACAATTCCTTTCTTGTAACGGATTCGCTCTTCGGGATAAGGAAAAAGTTATCAAGAATAAAGATTATAATTATTATCGCACAGAACGATATTGTAAAAACCGGCATTATAATTCACCCTTAATCGCTTCGCTTATAAATTCAGCCTTTGCTTTTTCTCTTTTTAATTGCGGTCATACCGATTAAGGTAACGACTGCTCCTAAAACAAATCCGCCTCCCGCAAAGAGTATGCTTGAACTGCCTGAGAAGATTGAGGCGCTCACGGAAGCGGTATCGGTCAAATCGGGGAAGCCTCCAAAGCTGCCGTTTTCAATAAATACTCTTGACTTAACTTCCGCAAACATACTTTGGGTTCCGTCAGGGCATATCATTTGCTTAAATGAAATTTCGGCAGGATTGTCAGAGTCATCAGTAAACGTATTCTTTATATCATCTTCAGTCCAATCCGCGCCAAGCTGTATATACATCGAAACTGAATTCACGAATCCGCTTTCCTCTACTCCTTCAGGATTAACAACGCCGTACATAAACAAACGCTGTGTGCTGTTTTGCTGCTTTGACGTATCGTCAAGCGCATCATAGTAAATATGATAGAGATCCGCATCGTGTTCGGCATCCAGCCAAATAACCCAGAAAACCGAGCCCTTCTCAATAATTCCCTGCGAATTATCAATACCGTACCAGGCAGAGGATCCGTCGGATTCCTCTTTGAGCCATGTAATGCCGTTATCCTGTACTACTGCGCTTGTTCTTCCGTTGTCGGCAACATAGTATGTAACGCCGTTTTGTATGACAGGGGTAACTTTTGCGAAAGCTGTGAGAGGTAAGGCGGTAAGTATCGATAAAGCTAAAATGATTGACAATATAAATGAAAGTGCTTTTTTCATATTCTGTTTCTGTCCTTTCTGTCTTTGTTGCTAAAAAATTCGTTTTCTTTTATTTGTATTCCTTAATCGCTTTGCTTATAAATTCAGCTGTGCCGTCTGCGTGCTTGTCGATGTTTTTTTGGAATCTTTCGTCGGTTACATACATCTGCCCGAGACCTGCAAGGATTTCATCGGTGCAGGTGTAGTAGTTTTCGGTGATATAATCCCGAAGCTTTCTGACAAGAGCTTTCGCCTCAGCCGAATCAGTAGTAAAACCGCTTTTCATACAAACGGCAAACTCACCTAAAATACCGTCAAGACCGGCATTGATTTTGCTGAATTCTTCAGGTGAATATTTGCTGACCTTTTCTGCATATTCGGAATATGCCTCGGTCTTTCCCCATCTTTCCTGTGCTTGTGCTGTGTAATCCATATTGATCGCTCCTTTTTGATGCCTATATTCTATCACATCTCGATTGGTGTTTCAAGAAATGAAATACAAAGGCAGGGGGTGCAATTAATTACACTACCCCATACAGAAAACTAATCACAAACTAATTAAAAGCCTTTGAAAAATTCTTCTGGACTTTTGGTGATTAGTGTGGTATTTGTTTGTGTTGCAAAGGAGTGATACAAATGTCAATACTCGATGATTTATACTATGGAAACATCATACCGTGTGATTCGGTAGGAACACTCAGCAGCGAGGCATACAACAAGGCACTCGATGATATGGTGGAGTGCAAAAAAGACCTCGAGGAGATGCTCGACGATGAACAGCGCCTTCTGCTTGAACGCTTTGTCGAGGCTTCCGATATCCTCAGCTCGGTCATAGAATCGGAGATGTTCAAGAACGCACTTTCAATGGGCATGAAGCTGATGATGGAAGTAAAAGAAAGGGAGTGCTGACGGCACAAAAAAGGAAGCCACACGGCTTCCTTTTTGCAATTTACAGCTTGAAAGAAAAGTCTGTATCTCTGTGGTAATTAAACTTTTATATTGTATCATTGTTAAGGTTATTGTATAATAATTAAAAAGGAAAAAACGAGCGGTGAGGTTTTAATGGTATATTTATCAAAATCAAGATACTGCGGTCTGTGGCAATGTCCGAAGATTGCCTGGCTGACCAAATACAAGCCTGAAGAACGCACAATTGACAACAGCGTTCAAGCAAGAATGGATACGGGTAACGATATCGGCGATCTTGCTATGGGACTGTTCGGCGATTACGTTGAGGTTACCGCATACGACGGCGATAAGCTCGACCTTTCAGCCATGATTGAAAAGACAAAAGAAGAAATGGAAAAAGGAACCGAGAACATCTGCGAAGCGTCGTTCAGCTATAACGGACTTTACTGTGCGATTGATATACTGAAAAAATGCGGTGACGGCTGGGAAATATACGAAGTCAAAAGCGCCTCGCTTCACGAAGGCGATGATGTAAAGCAAGTATATATTGCCGACATTTCATATCAGAAATACGTGCTTGAGCATTGCGGAGTAAAAGTTAACGGAACAAAGCTTGTCTGTATCAACGGTGATTATGTGCTCGGCGATGAGCTGGATATTGAAAAACTGTTTATCATAACAGATGTTTTGGATGCTGTCTTGGTTGAAGAGAAAAACGTTCCGGCCAACATTT
>JAEEUJ010000200.1 GCA_016290515.1 Clostridiaceae bacterium | reverse complement strand
ACTGCCGCGTCTGAGGTCTTGTAGAGCATTGTCTGCGACCAGTTTTCGATACCGAGCTTTGCGCCTATCATATCAAGCTTTTTATAGTGCGGAGCGCTGATGTCAAAGAACTTCGCATTGGGATACTGATGCACGAAGCCCTCGTAATCGGGCGTGTGCTCAAGGCAGAAAAGTGTGTCCGGATAACGGCGGAAAAGCTTATCGAAGAACATATCGTCGCCGAGATTGTGTCCGAAAAAGCCGTAAAGCACAACCTTCGTCGCTGACGGCATACCCGTGGGCAGATTTCGGCTTTTAAGATAATCGCAGGTATATCTGAACGAATTGATCTTTCTTATCGGCTTTGTAAGCTTCATTGAACGTGAGTTGAGTACGACGTTGTAGCGTCCCTCGAGAGCCGCGTAGTTTCCCTGAAGCGCCGCAATCTGTTCATACAGGCTGCGTGTGTTAATCAACTCGCGGGCACGCTCGTCCTCGCTTTCCTTTAAGCGCTCGCTCGTTTTCCTGAGCTCCCTGTTTGCCCTGTCGCAGTCATCCTTGAGCCGCTTATCATAATATATTTCATTCTTGTGAAGATCGTAAAAATCGCGAAGCGAGAGGTTGAAATGCTCCTTTGCGATTTTCAGGTTTTCCTTGTCGGCAAAAATTTCGTCAAACTTGCGTATGCCCATAACGGTATTTCCGAGAAGCGACCTGAAGCCGTCAAGCAGCAGAAACGCCTTTTCCAGCTCAATGTCGGTGTGCGAATGCTCACCGCTGTATTTAAGCATATCCAAAAATGCCTCAAGGAACAGTCCGTCGGGGCACTTGTCAATCATATTATAGGCAACGCGCGCAAATTCCGCGTTGTGCGCAACCTCTTTTTCACGCGTGGGCTGTGAGTTGCTGCCCATACGCACACGGTATTTAACAAGAGGCTCCTGCATTATATAAATCGGGCACATAAGAACAAGGCGCGCCCACAAATCGTAGTCGTGAAGATACAGAAGGCTAAGGTCATGACCGCCGAGTTCGTCCTGAATGCTCTTTCTTATGAGCATAGTTGAATGGCAGATATGGTTCGCTTCAATATAGAAATAGCGGACCCACTGCGCCTGCGTCATATTACCGATATTGAAAAGCTTGTCAAAATACGCATCCTCGCCGAGCGGCGCGCCGTTCTCGTCAACGGACAGAACGTGCGTGAAGCATGCGCCGTATTCGGAGTGCTCCTCCATAAACGCAAACTGCTTTTCAATCTTGTCGGGAAGCCAGACGTCGTCCGAGTCGAGATGAGCAATATACTCGCCCCTCGCGTGCGAAAGCGCCTCGTTGTTGGCGTTTGAAATATTGCCGTTTTCGGGCAGACGGTAAAGCTCCACCCTGCTGTCACGCGAGGCAATCTCCTCAACTATGTCGGCAGTTTTGTCCGTTGAGCAATCGTCAACGACAATGACCTGTAAATTTTCATAGGTCTGATTAAGCACGGACTCGAGCGTTTCTTTAATTGTATTCTCCGAATTATAGGCGTTGATACAAACGCTTATAAGCTTCTGAGCCATAGTCACTCACCTTAAATATTAATTAACATTATAATATTACCATAATTAAACCGAATGTGCAACAAGACAAATTTGAGTTTGTAGGGATGATTAAAACCGCTGAACCTTCCAAGCTCCCCTGCTAAGGGGAGCTGTCGAGCGAAGCGAGACTGAGGGGTTTTAATAACCCCCTCGCCGCCGTTCGGCGGCCCTCTCCCCCTTTCAGGGGGCGTTGTTTAGGTTGACCGTTCATCCCTACAAACTCCGATTTGGCGAGGATTAAAAAAGCGCCCGGAAGGGCGCTTAATTAATATTTAATTATGCCTTTTTGATTTCAACAGCTACCTTGTGCTCGTCAATCTTGAACTCATTGGCGGTAACGTCGGCGAAATCAAGCTTTTCGCAGAGAAGCTCGGACTTGATGAAATCGGCGTTTTTCTCAATTACGCCCTTGATGTAATCGTCGGACGAAGCGGTGATTTCGATATGGTCGGTAACCTCGAAGCCGCTGGACTTACGCAGATTCTGAATCTTCGAAATAAACTCTCTTACGGAGCCTCTTTCGATAAGCTCGTCGTTGAGCGCGGTGTTGAGAACTACCGTTACGCCGCCGTTTGTTTCGGCAACGTAGCCCTCCTTCGCCTTCTCGGTAACGAGCAGGTCGTCTCTCGTCAGCTCAATGTCAGCGCCGTCGATAACGGTCTTATAAACTCCGCCGTCCGCGGTTGCCTTAATGATTTGGGTGTTGATGTCAACGTTGAAATACTCGCCGATAGCCTTAAGATATCTGCCGTACTTCGGACCGAGAGTCTTGAGCTGCGGCTTGATTTCGTACTGGATAAGCTCATCCATATTGAAATCGGTTACAACCCTGTCAACGTTAAGCTCTTCGGCGATTGTGTTAAGCTGTTCGTCGTCAAGCACGAGGTCTGAGTCAAGCTTTACAATGCACTCCGAAAGCGGCTGACGGTTACGGATTCTTACGATTTCACGAAGCTTTCTGCCTATCTCAACCGCCTTGTAGGAAACCTCCATCTGAGCCTCAAGCTCGGGCTTATCCCAAGCCGCAACGTACTGCGGATAATCCGCAAGGTGTACGCTCTCGGGAGCCTCGGGGAAGAATCGGGCAACAAGTCCCTGATAAATTGTTTCGGCTACGAAGGGGGTTACGGGAGCGACTACTCGTGTGAGTATGTCAAGTACGGTATAGAGCGTCATA
>JAEEUJ010000038.1 GCA_016290515.1 Clostridiaceae bacterium | reverse complement strand
TAAGCGTTGACGGCGTTCATTGAATCCGTATAGCCGTCGGCAAGCTCATTGTAAGCCTTTGAGCCGATGCCGAACAGATGCCAGCCGTCGCCGAACAGTCCGTCGTTCGCCCAGTCTGTCGAGGCAGCGCCCACGCCTACCATTGCGATATAGTAAACGAGAAACATAATAACGGCGAAAATCGGAAGTCCGAGCCAGCGGTTCGTAACGATTTTATCAATTTTATCAGAGGTCGAAAGCTGACCTGCTCCCTTTTTCTTATAGCAGGATTTAAGTATCTGACCTATGTAAATATATCTCTCGTTTGTGATAATTGATTCGGCGTCGTCGTCAAGCTCCTTTTCGGCAGCCGCGATGTCCTCCTCAATGTGGTCAAGCTTGCTCTTTTCGATGTTAAGCTTTTCAAGCACCTTGTCGTCACGCTCAAAAATCTTGATTGCGTACCAGCGCTGCTGCTCCTCCGGCAGCGAATGCACCGCAGCCTCTTCGATGTGCGCCAGCGCATGCTCAACGGGGCCCGAGAAGGTGTGCATCGGAACGGTTTTGCCCGACTCGGCAGCCTTGATAGCCGCCTCGGCAGCCTCGGAAATACCCGTGCCCCTGAGAGCCGAAATCTCAACGATTTCACAGCCGAGCTGACGTGACAGCTCCTTGATGTTTATCGTGTCGCCGTTCTTTTTGACGACGTCCATCATGTTTATAGCGATTACAACGGGAATACCGAGCTCGGTCAGCTGAGTTGTAAGATAAAGGTTTCTCTCAAGGTTCGTACCGTCAACGATATTCAGAATAGCGTCGGGGCGCTCCTCGATAAGATAGTTTCTCGCAACGACCTCTTCAAGAGTATAAGGTGAAAGCGAATAAATACCGGGCAGGTCGGTAATTGTAACTCCGTCGTGCTTTTTTAATTTACCTTCCTTCTTTTCAACCGTAACGCCCGGCCAGTTTCCTACGAACTGATTGGAGCCAGTCAGCGCGTTGAAAAGCGTTGTTTTTCCCGAATTGGGGTTGCCCGCAAGGGCAATTCTTATTGACATAACAATAATTCCTTTCCTTCTCAGTTTGGTTAGCAATCGCTAACCAAAAAGTAAAAAATAATTATTCAACCTCAATCATTTCCGCGTCGGCCTTACGGAGCGAAAGCTCATAGCCGCGAACGGTGATTTCAACGGGGTCTCCCAGCGGGGCAACCTTACGCACGGTAATCTCAACACCCTTGGTAATACCCATGTCCATAATACGTCTTTTTACCGCGCCCTCGCCGTGAAGCTTTACAACTCTGACGGTTGAGCCGATAGCCGTATCTCTCAAAGTGTTCATCGCAAATCCTCCTTATATGTGAATATAAATCAAACCATGATTTTCTGTGCCATCTCTTCACTGATGGCAACCCTCGCCTCTTTGACGTTGACGATAACGTTGCCGCCCAGACGGTTGACAATCATAACATCTCCGCCGACAACGAAGCCGAGATTTTCAAGATGCTTCTTTACCTCGGGCGAACCGCCGATTCTCTTGATCGTGTTGGCCGAACCCGTATCCGCAAAGCATAAAGGCATCATTTAACATCCTCCTTAGTTAGCGGTAACTAACCGCCGCCCTTTATAAACGGTTAGCAAACGCTAACCTTAAACCTTAAAATCAAGTTAGCCCTCGCTAACCGATAATATAATACACCCGCTATTTCAATATGTCAAGCATTTTTCCGATTATTTTTCATCACTTGCAAAACAGCCGTATCTGTGGTAAAATTAAGAGGTAAAATCCGTTACGGAGGTATTACCATGCGTTTGCAGGAATCGGGCGAAATGTATCTCGAGACGATACTCGTCCTCTCTCATAAAAAAGAGTCTGTCCGTTCTCTCGACATAGCCGAGGAAATGGGCTTTTCAAAGCCGAGCGTAAGCCGCGCCGTCGGGCTGCTGAAAAGCGGCGGTTTTATCGAGGTTGACCCGAACGGATATATCACCCTGACGAAGGACGGCAAGGCGGTCGCCGAGAAGATTTACGAGCGCCACAACGTACTCACCGAGTTTTTCAGAAAGCTCGGCGTTAAGGAAAAGACAGCCGTTGACGACGCGTGCAAAATCGAGCACGACATCAGCGACGAATCGTTTAAGGCGATAAAGAAGTTTGTAAAAAATAATTAAATGAAATAATTAAACGGACGATTTTGAAATCGCCCGTTTTTTATTCTGCAACTATAGCGTTGTTAACACTGATTATTTATTCATTTCAGGATTGTCGGTGCGCTCAAGCAGGTAATCAATAGATACTCCGAAGTAATCGCTGAATTTTATCAGCGTTTCATAATCCGCCTGACGTTCACCCGTTTCATAGCGGCTTATGCTGTTCTGGTTCATTCCCAAATCCATCGCAAGCTTTAACTGGGAAATCCCCTTTTCTTTTCGCAGTTGTCTTAGCCTCATACAATCACCTTGACAATATTATCCCATAATGGTATAATAAAAATATCCCAAAATGGTATATTTGCGTTTGGAGCATATTTTCTGCGTTTCGACGCGATTTTCTTGCGTTTCGTCACTTTTGTTGAAAAAACCTTGACCGTTTTATATGATAAAAGCGAAAAAATAAAAAAATCACTTGACTTTACACCTACTGTAGAATGTAAAATCGGGCTGAAAAAGCAAATTTCCACTTTTAAGAGATTACATTATTCGGTTTTGTGTTGATTTTCGTACAAAATTCTGATAAAATTTGTTTGTAAAAAATGTCAACTTTTTATGCTCTCAAAGTACTAATAAACGGAAAGCCTTATTATAAGGAGGAGTTGTTATGAAAAAGAGAATAATCGCATTACTTATGTGTGTAGTTATGGCGGTGGGCATCTTGCCTGTATATGCCTTTGCAGTTGACAGCGGTGATTGGAGTTACAATGTTTTAAGCGAGGATGACAAGACTGCCGCAATTTCCGGCTACAGCGGAACCAATGCGGTGGTTACAATACCCGAAACGATTGACGGATATACCATAACAGCCATTGTTGACTATGCGTTTCACGAAAACGAAAGCTTTACCGACGTTACGATACCCGGCAGTATTAAAACCGTTGGAAAGGAAGCCTTCAGAAACTGTATCAATATCGAAAATCTGACCTTATGCGACGGAATTGAAGAAATCGGAGTAAGAGCATTCTGGCACTGCGATAAGGTTAAAGAAGTAACCATTCCCGACAGCGTAATTACGATTCGTATGTACGCCTTCTACGACTGTGTCGGTCTTGAAACGGCTCATATTCCCGAAACCGTACAAACCCTTGAGGGTAACATGTTCTATGGTTGTTCAAGACTTTACAGCGTCAATCTGCCTGAAACTTTAACGGCGATTCCTGCAGGCATGTTTGCAGATTGCAGTAATTTGCGTTACTTAACAATTCCCGATACGGTCAAAACAATCGGTAACCGTGCGTTTGCCAACAGCGGATTAATCAAAATCGTTTTACCCAACAGCGTTACAAACATCGGCGAGGGCACATTTGAAGATTGCACATATCTTCAGTATGTCACGCTTTCGAAGAATCTTAAAGAAATTCCGATGTTTGCATTCCGCTACTGCAAGTACCTTCGCAACATTGAAATTCCGCAAAGCGTTACAAAGATTAATACCAATGCTTTCCATAACTGCATTCGTCTTGAAAGAATCGATATTCCAGATTCGGTTACAACGCTCGGAGCAAATGTCTTTGAATCCTGCAAGGCACTTAAAGAAGTTAAAATCGGCAAAGGACTTACTCAAACTAATGGTAGCACATTCAGTTCCTGTTCCTCTCTTGAACGCATTGTAATACCCGATAATATTAAATCAATCGGCATATACTGTTTCAACGGATGTAAAAAAATCAAAGAGATTGTCATTCCGAAAACCGTTACAAGCATATACAACTGGGCATTTCAAAACTGTACCGAACTTACCGATATATATTACACGGGTACAGAAGAGGAATGGAACGCAATCAACAAAGCAAACGCAAATATTCCCGATACGGTTACAATCCATTTCAATTACGGTTTGACCTTGACTCCGATTTTCTCAAACGAATCAACCATGACGAGCAAGGGAAACAATTTCTATTTTTATAACGCTCCGACAAATATTTATTATGCTGATCTGGAAGGTACTGTAACTACACCGTTGGAACAGGAACTCAGTTATCTCGGAGACTTCGACGGTGATGATACAATCACCTTGGCAGACTACTCAATTGAAAAGGCCTTTGTTGCCGAAGCCGATTATCCGACAACCGAGCAGTTTGTCTGCGGCGATGTTAACAGGGACAACGCTATCGACGCTTTTGACCTGTTTAAAATCGACATGGCGATAAACGATTAAAAACAGTTGACAAAACACATTTTAATGTTATAATCTAACTGATTTGAAAGGCAACGGAGTCTTTGATTTCGTTGCCTCACTTTTTCCCGAAAGGAGACTTAAATATGGGTTACTCAAAGGAGGACATTCTCAGAATAGCCGAAGAAAAGGATGTCAAGTTCATCCGTCTTCAGTTCACCGATATTTTCGGTCAGATGAAGAACGTTGCGATTACACGCAGCCAGCTTGAAAAAGCTCTCAATAACGAGTGTATGTTCGACGGCTCGTCAATAGAGGGATTTGTCCGTATCAATGAGTCCGATATGTATCTTCGTCCCGATTACGATTCGTTCGTAATTCTGCCGTGGAAGGACAGAGTTGCCCGTCTTATCTGTGACGTTTACTGCTCCGACGGCGATACTCCGTTTATGGGCGATCCGAGAAATATACTTAAAAAGGTTGTAAAGGAAGCAGCCGATATGGGTTATACCTTCAACGTAGGTCCCGAGTGCGAATTTTTCCTTTTTGAGCTTGACGATGAAGGCAATCCCACGACCAAGACGAACGACGTCGCGGGTTACTTCGATATGGGCCCCGCCGATCAGGGCGAACAGTGCAGACGCGATATCTGCCTCGCGCTTGAGGAAATGGGCTTTGAAATTGAAGCGTCTCATCACGAATGCGCCGAGGGTCAGCACGAAATCGATTTCCGTTTCGACGAGGTTATAAAGACCGCCGACAACGTTGTAACCTTCAAGCACGTTGTCAAGACATACGCACGCCGCCACGGACTTCACGCAACGTTTATGCCCAAGCCCGTTTTCGGTATCAACGGCTCGGGTATGCATACGAATATGTCGCTTATGAAGGACGGCAAAAACGCCTTCTTTGACAATGACAAGCAGTACGGACTTTCCGATACGGCGCTGCACTTCATCGCGGGCATACTCACACACGTCAAGGCGATAACCGCCGTTGCAAATCCGCTTGTAAACTCTTACAAGAGACTTGTTCCCGGTTATGAGGCTCCCGTTTATATCGCGTGGTCTGCTTCAAACCGCTCAACGCTTATCCGCGTTCCCGCCGCAAGAGGCATGGGAACGAGAGTTGAGCTTCGCTCACCCGATCCCGCCTGCAACCCCTATCTTGAAATGGCGCTCTGCCTCGCCGCCGGTCTCGACGGCATAAAGAAGGGACTTATGCCGCCCGAAAGCATTTCGAAGAACATCTACGAAATGAGCGCGACAGAGCTTAAGGACTTCGGCATTGAGCACCTTCCCGATACTCTCAAGCACGCCGTTGACGAGCTTGAAAAGGACGAGGTTATGAAGGCTACGCTCGGCGAACACATCTACAACAAGTATGTTGAAGGCAAGCGCAGAGAGTGGATGAAGTACAAAATCAGCGTAAGCGACTGGGAAATCAACCGCTACCTGATGAAGTACTGATAACAGAAATACAGACAAGGCAGGAAATAATCCTGCCTTGTTTTTTTGCTTGATCTGAGATTGCACCGTACAGTTTCAATTTCATATTTGCAGCAGCAGCTTCATATACATATAAAAATGAGGTGAGTGTATGAAATGCTGTATGAGTGAATTGTTTGAAAAGGAGATTATCAACCTGCGTGACGGCGCGTGTCTGGGAACTGCCGACGACTTCGAATTCGATATGACCTGCGGCAAGCTGACGGCGGTGACAGTGTGTATAAAGCCGCGCGGAATTTCAATCGGCAAAAAGGGCGAAAAGATAAGAATAGAGTACGAAAAAATACAGGTTATCGGTGACGATACGATACTCGTTGACTGCGATTTGCCGCGTCGGGAAAGTATTCCTGCTAAGGAAAGTCTGCTCTCATCCGTTTTTCGCGACGGATAGCCGAAACCCGCATAAAATAAAGAAAAATCAACTCTGTAAAGTTTTTAAGCTTTACAGAGTTTTTGCTGTTTAATGACCTTTTATCTTGCTTATTGCGCCCTTTTCAAGACGTGAAACCTGCGCCTGTGAAATACCTATCTCGTCAGCGACCTCCATCTGCGTTTTGCCGCTCATAAAACGAAGCGAAAGTATCTGCTTTTCCCTGTCGGAAAGCTCACCCATTGCCTGCTTCATCATTATTTCGTCTAGCCAGTCACGGTCGGTTTCACACGAGCTTATCTGGTCCATCACGAAAATCGTGTCGCCCGAATCCGAGTAAACGGGTTCATACAGCGAGACGGGTTCGACTATAGCTTCGAGCGCAATCACGACGTCAACGCAATCGACGTTCAGCCTCTCGGCAATTTCCTCGACGGTCGGGTCGCGGTTAAGCTCGTTTTGCAGCTGTTCCTTAACCTGCATGGCATGATAGGCAGTGTCCCTCATCGAACGGCTGACGCGTACGGGATTGTTGTCCCTGAGGTAGCGCTTTATCTCGCCGATAATCATAGGCACAGCATAGGTGGAAAAGCGAACGTTCTGAGAGATATCGAAATTATCAATCGCCTTGATAAGCCCTATGCAGCCGACCTGAAACAAATCGTCGGGATTTTCTCCGCGGTTGACAAAGCGCTGAATTACGGATAGCACGAGCCTGAGATTGCCGTTTATCAGCTCGTCTCGCGCAGCGGAGTCGCCGTCCTTTATACGCTTTAAGAGTTCCAGCTTTTCCTTCTCTCTGAGCACCTTAAGCTTCGCGGTGTTGACCCCGCAGATTTCAACCTTGCTGTATTGCATAAAAAAAGCCCCGCCCGATAATTATTCTTACAATAATTATTGCCGAACGGAGTTCGTTTAATTCAATGTATTAAGTTTTATTTGATTTCCCTGAACATTGAGGCGGCGGATTCCTTAGTCGCGTATTCCTGAACGCTCAGGACCTCATATTTCGTCAGTTTCTCGCCGAACTGTATTTCGATAACGTCGCCGACCTTGACGTCGTACGAAGCGCGCGCAACCTTGCCGTTGATGGTAACGTGCTTTGCGTCACAAACCTCGTTGGCTATGGTACGCCGTTTGATTATTCTTGAAATTTTAAGGTATTTGTCCAGTCTCATATTATCACCCGAAAGCATTATAGCAAAAAAACAGAGGAAGGACAAGCCTTCCTCTGCAAAAGTGAATAATAAATTATTTAACAGCGTCCTTGAGAGCTGCGCCAGCCTTGAATGCGGGAACCTTTGAAGCCTTGATCTTGATCTCTTTGCCTGTCTGGGGGTTACGGCCGGTTCTTGCAGCGCGCTTACGAACTTCGAATGTGCCGAAGCCGATGAGCTGAACTTTGTTGCCCTTCTTAAGAGCCTTAGTGATGGAGTCGAAGGTAGCTTTTACAGCTGCCTCTGCGTCCTTCTTGGAAAGCTTTGTTTCCTTAACTACTGCTGCTACGAGTTCTGTCTTATTCATTTTTGTGTCCTCCATTTTTTTAATATTTTCCAAAGTGTTTCCACTTTAATATGGACTAATTGAGTTTTTTAGCCTCGTCCCAGAGCCTGTCGAGCTCCTCTATGGACGATGACTTCATATCGATACCGCGTTCATCGGCAAGCTTCTCAACAACCGCAAAACGGTTAAGGAACTTGTCCGCTGACAACGTGAGCGCCTCCTCCGCGTCAACATTCAGAAATCTTGAAACATTGACCACCGAGAAAAGCAGGTCTCCGAGTTCTTCTTTAATATGCTCGGTTTCGCCGCTTTTATAAGCTTCCTTAAGCTCACGCGCTTCCTCGTCAATCTTATCGAACGCGCCGTCCGCATTATCCCAGTCGAAGCCGACCTTTGCCGCCTTCTCCTGAAGCTTCGTGCTGCGCATAAGAGCGGGAAGCTCACGCGGAACGGAAAGCATCTTATCGGTCTGGGTTTTGCGGTTCTTGGACTGTGACTTGATCTGCTCCCAGTTCACGAGCACCTCGGCACTGTTGTCGACCTTGATATCGCCGAAAACGTGGGGATGGCGCTCAATGAGCTTCTTGCAGATGCCGTCAGTGATTTCGTCAAAGCCGAAGGCGTTTCTCTCATCCGCCATCTGTGCGTGAAAAACAACCTGCAACAGCACGTCGCCGAGTTCCTCACAGAGAAGAGTATCATCCTCTTTGTTTATGGCTTCGATAACCTCATAGGTTTCCTCAATGAGCGATTTTTTGATTGAAGCGTGATTCTGCTCCCTGTCCCAGGGGCAACCCCCGGGCGAACGGAGAATACGCATTATCTCGCGTAAATCGTCAATGCCGTATTTGGTTTTGAAATTAAAATCAACTGACATAATCAATCCTTCTATATTCTACTATATATAGTGGTATTTTTCAAGTGTTTTTTACTGTAAAAAGCCATATTTTTCAAGGAATTTTGCGATTTTTGCGCCTTTTGGCAGCATAATTACGTCTTCTTTGACTATTCCGCCGACCAGAAGCATCGAAATCGCATATATTGTGACTGCGAATCCGACAGCAATTACGGTTGCAATTATGTTCGTAATTGAGTGTCCGCCCTTGTTGATTTCGGGCAAAATGCTGTTAAAAATGCCGTAGCTTGTGTACGCGGCGACGCCGCAGAGCACACTGCAGATAAGCGGCTTGACGGCTACGCTCATAAAGTCAAGCTTGACTTTGGTGTACCTGAGCAGGAAAAACAGATTGACAACAACGATTATCGTGTAGCAGACTACCGTGCCGACAACCGCGCCGTTGATATTGACTGACGGAATGCCGATGAAAATGTAGTTTGTGATAACCTTCGCTATTGCGCCCACTGAAAGTGAAATAACGGGTATCTTGGCATAGCCTATCGCCTGAAGCATATTCGTCATAGGCTGTGACAGAGAAATCAGGAATATCGTGTAGCCGTATGCCGCCATTATAGGCGCGGCTATCGAAACCGCGTCGGCGGATTTGCCAGTTTCGTACATCATCTGTAAAATCGGGAAGGACAGCGCGCCCATACCGATACCTGCAGGAAGCGCGAACATCATGGTAACGCGCAGAACGGATTCAACCGAGCCCTTCAGCTGAGCCTTATCCTTCAGCGCCCACGCCGCCGAAAGCGCGGGAATCGCACTGACACCGAGTGTCATTGTAATCGACGGAATCAGATTCTTGAAGTCAAGCGACATTGTGTACGCGCCGTAAAGATACTTCGGTATATCGGCGTCCAGTATGCTTCTTGCGGTCAGCTGTTCACTGTAAAGTTGACGGATGAAGTCGAGATTGTCGGCTATCATTGTGGCAAGTCTGTTTTGAATAGTCATAGCGTCGATAAGATTCGTTACGCTGAAAACGAGGCTCGAAGCGACAACAGGGATTGCCAGCGCCATAAGTGCCTTTGCTATGCTTCCCGAGCGCTCGGGCTTCGGCGCACCAGCAAGCTCGGCACGCGTTATACCGTCGCCCTTCATACGGTAGATTATCATCATATAAATCATACCGATAATCGTACCGACCGTAACGCCTATCGCGGCAGCCGCCGCAGCGTATGGATAGATGGCCGACGCCGCCTCAGCTTCGGTACCGACGGTCTTTCCGTAAACCGTAAGTCCCTGCTCAAAGCGCGAATAACCGTAGGTGACGGAAAACTTTGCGCACGCAAGGCCGAACACGACCTTACCCGCCGCTTCCCAGACCTGGCTCATGGCAGTCGGTGTCATATTGCGAAGTCCGTTGTAGTAGCCGCGGTAAATCGACATAATACAGCAGAAGAAAATCGACGGAGTTATGGCGAAAATAGCAGGCAGGGCTTCAAGGCTCTTTGCAAGATATGCGTAAGGGAATGCTAGTATCAGCAGTAAGAGCGTGCCCAGCGTACCCGAAATCAGAAACAGTCTTGCGGCAACCTTGAAGGTTATTTTGACGTCTCTGAATTTTCCGAGCGCCATCTGCTGCGAAACCATTTTGGAAACCGCTACGGGCAGACCCGCCATCGAAATCGTATAAATCGGAATATAGAGATTATAGGCAGAGTCAAAATAGCCTCTGCCGACTGCGCCGACCATATTTGAAAGCGGAATCTTATAGAGGATTCCGATAATTTTAACTATCAGTGTTGCGGCGGCGAGCACCATCGCGCCGTTTAACAGTGACTGGCTTTTTCTCTTTGCAGCCAACGAATCACCCCTTGTATCTTTTTGGGTCAGTTTAACCTATGAACTCTCTGAGAAGCGAATCCTTCGGGACGAGCTCGGAGCTGAGAGACTGAAATTTCTTAAGTGAATTAATAAGTCTGCGTGCGTCAGCCTGAAACTCGTCGTCAAGCTCAGCGCTCTCAAGAAGCTCTATTGCGGTATCCCTGAACAGGCAGGGCTCGCACAGATGTATTGAATTAATTCTGAAATCCGCAAAATCCTTATACGGGAAAAGATAAAGGTCCTCTCCCCTTAACACGTTATCCCAGAGCTGGAAGGTGTTGTTTACCGAGCTTGCTCTGAAGTTATAGTCGCGTATCATTCGCCTTACGAAACGTATATTTCTTCGGTTGAGAATTATCTTACCCTTGTTGTCATAGATACGCGAAGAGACGTTGATATATATTTTCATTACTCTGTGAGTATCAAGACCGCTCGCGATAACAGGGTTGAGCGCGTGAAGTCCCTCGACAATTACGGCGTCGTTCTTGTCAAGAGTCAGCGTGTTGTACTTGTCGCTTCTCCTGCCGACCGTAAAGTCAAAGCTGGGCATATCGGTCTCGGCACCCGACATAAGGCTCTGCAGGGTTTCGGACAGATACGGCAGGTCAAGCGCCTCAACCGTTTCATAGTCGGGGTTGCCCTCGGCGTAGCCGGGTATCTGCTCTCGGTTTAGATAAAAATCATCTAAAGAGATTACGTGTGTGTCCATACCCAGCGAGGTAAAGGTATCTGCGAGCCGTCTGGCGGTCGTGGTCTTGCCCGATGAGGACGGACCGGAAAGCATAACTATCTTTCTGCCGGGCTCGTCAAGCGCACGCTCGGCGATATTGTTCACAATATTTCTGTAACGAAGCTCGGCACGCGCGACAAGCGCCTGCGGATTGTCGCGGGCAAGCTCGTTTATGTATTCGATTCGGTTGTTCATCATTCCCATAGTTTCACCTGTTTTCGTTATAGAATTGAGTTATGGCTTGTTTTCTGTTAATAAGCTCGTCAAATCCGTCTATATATTCATACGGATATTTGAAATTGAATATTCGGTCGATTTTATCGCCGTGCCCAGCCTTGAGCCTCGTTACTGCGCCAGCACCGACCGCAAGCACGGAATGGCACTCCTCCATCATAAAGACGTTGTAAAGACATTCCCTGCCCTGTTTGCAATAGCCCGTGTTTTCGAGATTGCCGAGGCTTCTTGTCTGGCGGTACATATAGTAGGGATGCCAGCCGTTGCCCGTAAGCGTACCGTAAGCATATGCGAGCATAGCCTGAGTTTCCTCGTTGCGCCTGACGGCAACCGTGCCCTCTCCGCCCATATACGACGAGCGCTTCAGCGCAAGTGTGTGAACGGTTATATTCTCGGCTCCGAGCTCAACCGCCTTATCAAGCGAAGCCTTGAAGCCGTCAAGGCTGTCCTTCGGCAAACCTGCAATAAGGTCGGTGTTTATATTATCAAAGCCTGCCCGTCTCGCCATATCGAAGGCTTCAAGAGTTTGCTTTGAAGTGTGCTTTCGGCCGATAGCTTCGAGCACCTCATCGGAAAACGACTGCGGGTTAATGCTTATTCTCGACACACCCGCCGCCTTCATAATCCGAAGCTTTTCGTCCGTAACGGTGTCGGGACGTCCCGCTTCGATTGTGTATTCTCTTAGCTTCGATAAATCAAAGTTAGCTTCAACCGCCCTTATTACGTCGGCAAGCTGTCCCTCGTCAAGCGTGGTCGGCGTGCCGCCGCCGTAGTATATGCTCTCAAGTCTGAGCCCCAGACGGTTTGCGATTTCAGCCGTCGCTTCAATTTCCTTTATAAGAAACGCGACATAGTCGGGCATCAGTTTTTTGATGGTGGTGCTCGTCATATCGTGTGAAACAAACGAGCAGTATGAGCAACGCGTCGGGCAAAACGGTATCGAAACGTAAAGGCTGAACGACTCGGGCACGGAAAGAGAAATAATCTTTTCCTCGGCGTTTGCCACCGAGTCGGCTAAAGCAGTTTTCTCGGCGCTGACGAGATAGTCCTCGCGAAAACGCCTTATGCCCTCTTCGTCACCGTACTTATTCTTAAGCGCAATAAGAAGCTTCGACGGTCTTATGCCCGTGAGTATGCCCCATTTCGGGACATAACCCGTGACTCGTGTGAGTGCTTCAAACATCATCTGCGCCATTAATAGCTCTTTGTCCGAAACGCCGTCGGTGCTTTCACGCCTTGTATAAAGCGTATCGCCGTTTTCGTTTTTGTATTCTACCGTAACGAAACCGTCCGAAAAAAGAGTGGTCAGCACCGCTTCGCTGTCTGGTGTGCTTTTTTCGTTGACAACGGTGATTTTCTCGTTCGGATAAAAAATCCTCGTCAGCTTTTCGGCTTCGTACTGATATTTGTGGTTCAGTATTTCAAGCAGCATTACGAACTCCGTAAATAAACGTTGAACTTTCGCTCTTCTTCAAGAGTGGTACTTTGATCGTGACCGGTGAAAATCTTGTAGTCGCCTTCGAGAGCCTTGATCCGTCTGAGCGAATTGAGCATTTTTCCGTCGTCGCCGCCGGGCAGGTCGGTTCTGCCGTAGCTTCCCGCAAACAGCGTGTCACCCGAGAATATTACACGACCCGCTTCGTCAATATAAAGCACGCTTCCTTCGGTGTGGCCCTTGGTGTTCATTACTCTGAAAACTGTCTGACCGAGTTCGATTCTGTCGCCCTCGGTAAGCACTCTGTCGGCTTTGAGCGGTTGCTGAGCCTGACCGTAACTGTAAAAGGCGAGACTTGCCATTGAGTCGTAAAGGCAGTTGGCGTCGTCCTTATGAATAAGCACCTCTGCGCCCGTCGCCTGCTTTAAGTCATACACGCCCAGAATGTGGTCATAGTGGCCGTGAGTGAGCATTATATACTTAACCGTCTTACCTCTCAGCTTTTCACGAAGCTGCGGTGTGAACGCTCCGCAGTCAATTACCGCGGACAGACCCGACGCTTCGTCGGTAACTATATAAGTATTTGCGCCTACCGGTCCTAACGGAAGGCTCTCGACCTTGATTGCCATTATTTATTACTCCATATATCCGTATCGTAAAGTATGGTTACGGGCCCGTTGTTGAGAAGCGTAACCTCCATGTGAGCGCCGAAAACGCCCTTTTCAACCTTGCGTACGCCGTTGGCAAGCAATTGGTCGCAATAGTATTCGTACAGTCTGTTTGCCTCGTCGGGCTTCGCAGAGTCGGTAAACGAAGGACGGTTGCCCTTCTTAACGTCGGCGCACAGTGTAAACTGAGAAACGACGAGAATCTCGCCGTCAACGTCGAGAACGGACAGATTCATCTTGTCCTCATCATCGGTGAAAATGCGAAGCGAAGCGGTCTTACGCGCAAG
>JAEEUJ010000199.1 GCA_016290515.1 Clostridiaceae bacterium | reverse complement strand
AAATCGTACATCATCTCAATATCGGGCTGTTCGGTCAGCACACAGCCGTCCTCAGCCTTGTGAGAGTGCCTTTTTGCCATTTCGTTTTCCTTAACGATAGCTTTGTCGAGTTCCTTTTTAATTATATAATCACTCCGTTCTGAGTCAATTTCTTAAATGAACGTATGAATATATATTCATATGTTTGTATTTATATTATCACCGTTCAAGGTGATTGTCAAGGGGAAGCGGTAAATTTGAGTTTGTCGGGCAGATTTTAATTACAAATTGTGCGTAGGGCGGCATGCCCACATGCCGCCGCAAAGCTGTGCGGTAAACTGACGGCGGGGTGAGGGCACCCCGCCCTACGTTCTATAATTATTTATAATTATCCCTACAAACTCCGATTTGATTTTGACAAAATAATACTTAATATTCTAAATTTTCCTATTATATTCCGAGCGGTTCTCCATATATTAATGTTGCAGCACGACGCTGCACGGAGGTAATGATGAAGTACGTTTTTAAGATTATAAGCCTTATCGGACTACTCTTAACCTCTGTTATATTCGGAATAGTGTTTATGGGTACAAAAAGCATACCCGACGAGATTCATCTTGTCGGCAGCGATACGCTGAATGTCGGCAGTATATTTGAATTTCATGTCAACGACGAGAATCTTGTTTCTGCAAAAACGGCGTTTTCGCCCGTCGGACCGCAGAACGATATTTCAAGTCAGTACACGCTTAATTTTACCCTGCTGAATGCTATTCCGATTAAATCCTCAAGCGTTACCGTTTCAAAACGGCAATACGTTGTGGCAGGCGGCGAGGTTTTCGGAATAAAGCTCTATACCGACGGAATTATGATAGTGGGTATGGACGACGTGACTGACGGTCAGTCGTCCGTTAACCCCGGCAAGCTTGCCGGTCTCGAGTGCGGCGACGTTATAACCGCTGTTGACGGCGTGCGCGTAAATAAGGTCAGCGAAATCACGGATTACTTTCAGAATTCAACGAAAAGCAATATAAGATTAAGTGTTTCAAGAGACGGGAGGCCGTTCGAAACCGATATTAATCTTATTCGCTCCGAGAGCGACAACAGTAATAAGGCAGGTCTCTGGGTAAGAGACAGTACTGCCGGCGTGGGAACTGTTACCTATTACGACAAGTCGAGCGGTGTTTTCGCAGGGCTCGGACACGCAGTGTGCGACGTTGATACCTGCAAGCTTATGCCTATGCTGTACGGCGATGCCGTCGGCGCAGTCATTAACGGCTGCTACAAGGGCTCGGATGCGGCACCCGGCGAGCTTTGCGGCGTATTTACAACGAGGAGCCTCGGCAGTCTATACAAGAACAGGGAAAACGGAATTTACGGCAGGCTGAAGTCGTCCGTAACGGGCGACGAAATACCCGTGGCAACCCGTCAGGAGGTCAAAACGGGACCTGCGCAGATTATATCGACAGTGGATAGTGAAGGACCTAAATATTACGACGTTAAGATTACAAGACTGACGGGCTTTGATACGAGAACTGACAAGAATATGATTATCGAGGTAACCGATACCGACCTTATAGCAAAAACAGGCGGTATAGTTCAGGGAATGAGCGGAAGCCCGATAATTCAGAACGGAATGCTCGTCGGAGCGGTGACGCACGTGTTTGTGAACAATCCGAAGCAGGGCTACGCAATATTTGCAGAAAGCATGCTGGAAACCTCACAGGCGCTTGAAAAAGAGCTTGAAGCCGATAAAGCTTCATAAAAAGCAGTGCGCGGAACGTCTTTGTTCCGCGTATTTCTGCATTCTTAAAAAATCTTAGTCATTTTTTGTATATGCTATTGCCAAATTTTGCCATTAATGTTAATATATGGCAGAAACAAAAATAACGGAGGTACAAAAAATGGAAAAGACTCTTAAAGTGATGCTGGTTGCGGAAGGGAACGATTTTTCGAAGAATTGTGCAGAAGCACTGCAGGATTTGGGATTTGAAGTCATAACGGCAAAGAAGGACGGCGCTCAGGTTATCAAGAGCTTCAGGCTCGAGAAGCCCGACGTGCTCGTGCTCGACGCATTTATGCAGAACGTTGACGCTCTCGGGGTATTAAAGGAGCTCAAGGGTTCGGACAGTCCGACCGACGCGCTGATAATGGTTATGTCGGCGGTCGACAATCAGCGCTTCGAACAGGAAATACTCGCCTCGGGCGCGGATTACTATTTTCTCAAGCCGTTTGATATCAATATGATGGCCCAGAGAATACGCCAGATGACGTCGTGGACACAGACTGCTGACAGTCCGACATCGCGCAAAAACGACCTTCAGGTCATAGTAAGCGATATTATGCACCAGATAGGCGTGCCCGCGCACATCAAGGGCTATCAGTACTTGCGCGAGGCGATACTGCTGTCAATTGACGACGGTGAAATGATGGCGAGCGTTACGAAGCTGCTCTACCCTACCGTCGCAAAGAAGTTCGCAACAACACCGTCGCGCGTTGAACGCGCGATACGCCACGCCATTGAGGTCGCGTGGGACAGAGGCGACGTCGACGTTTTAAGCTCATACTTCGGCTACACCATACAGAGCGCACGCGGTAAGCCGACGAATTCGGAGTTTATCGCCATGATAAGCGACAAACTCCGCCTTCAGCTGAAAATCTCGTAGCGTACATAAATCGGAGGTTGTCGGGGAGTTGTCTGTGAACATTTTACCCCAACCTCCCCTTGTCAGGGGAGGTGTCATTTTGCCTTTGCAAAATGACGGAGGGGTAGTCAATTTGCAGTATTATCAACCTTTACTA
>JAEEUJ010000037.1 GCA_016290515.1 Clostridiaceae bacterium | reverse complement strand
TGTCGCCGACAAGCGAAGCGGTTGATATAAGCAACGCCGCCAAGGTGAACAGCACGTAAATAATGTTAAGCAAGGCATTTGTAAACTTCCTGCCCTCAAACAGACGTGCGATATTGCGCCACACTCTCGCCCACGGCA
This sequence comes from Clostridiaceae bacterium, assembly GCA_016290515.1. Lineage (GTDB taxonomy): Bacteria > Bacillota > Clostridia > Oscillospirales > Acutalibacteraceae > Fimenecus. The sequence continues at coordinate 13,849 of JAEEUJ010000037.1, read as the reverse complement.
GTGAGAATACAATGCCGAGTACGATTACGACAATATAGTTTATTATAACAGTCTTTTCGGTCAGCGAGGACAGACCGTTTCTCATACCGAGAGCTGTGAAGAACTGGCGAAGTCTCGACATATCCTCGAAGTAGAAGAATGCCCAACCGACCATAATAACCATAAGCGAATAGATGCGGTTAATGACGGGCAGCTTCTTGAGCGCGTCGCCGATGTAGAGCTTCTCGAGCATGAGGAAGAAGAAATAATAAAGTCCCCACAGAACGTAGTTCCAGCTTGCTCCGTGCCAGAAGCCCGTCAGCACCCACACCAGAAGCATATTGAACGCCCAGTGCTTTCTGTTGCCGCCCAGCGGGATGTAAACATAATCCTTGAAGAACGACGACAGCGATATGTGCCAGCGCTTCCAGAAATCGTTAATTGATGTCGCGCAGTAGGGATAGTTGAAGTTCTCGGGGAAATCGAAACCGAAAATCTTGCCCAGACCTATCGCCATGTCGGAATATGCCGAGAAGTCGAAATAAATCTGTATGGTAAACGCAAGTATGCCGACGAATGCACCTAAGAAGGTCAGATTCGTCAGCTCACCGCCGATAAGGCGTTTGCAAAGCTCGCCTGCATAATTTGCGATAATCGTCTTTTTGAGAAGGCCTACGCAGAAGCGTACTGCGCCCGAAGCCGCGCCCGTAAGGGTAACGGTACGCTCTGACAGCTGCCTGTCCACGTCGGAATAGCGGACTATCGGTCCCGCGATAAGCTGCGGGAACATTGAAACGTACAGAAGAAGCTTGAAGAAATTTTTCTGTACCGTAACCTTGCCGCGATAGACGTCAACAACGTATGTCAGCGCCTGGAAGGTGTAGAATGAAATACCGATAGGCAGCGCGAGTCCCAGGGGAGTTATGTTGAGATTAAACAGCGAGTTCGCGTTATTTGTAAAGAAATCGGCATACTTGAACAGCGCCAGTGACGCGAGCGTAACTGTCGCCGTAACGAACACAAACAGCCTTGCAAGCTTCGTGCCCCTGAATTTATCGATAAGAAGACCGCCGATATAATCGACGAGTACCGTCGCTATCAGCAGTGCAATATACTTAGGCTCTCCGTATGCGTAAAAAACGAGCGAAAAAATCAACAGCACGATATTTCGAACTGCAGTATTCTTCGTTATGAAATAGAAAAACAGACAGAGCGGTAAGAAAATATATAAAAATGTCAGGTTGGAAAATACCAATTCAAACGCTCCTAAATATGTTATATAAAGTATATCATAATTATATAACTATATACAAGGGGTTTTGAAGCTTTTTTTGGAATTTTTGAGTATTAATTGTTCACTAATTCCTTTTTGAGTCGGTCGAGTATGCGCTTTTCAAGCCGCGAGATATAGCTCTGGGAAATGCCGAGCATATCGGCGACCTGCTTCTGGGTGTATTCGTGCTCACAGTCTATGCCGAAGCGCAGATTCATTATAGTCCTCTCCCTCTCGGGCAGGGCTTCGAGGGCGCGCAGCAGCGAAAGCTTTTCGTCCTCGTATTCCACATTACGGTTAATCTCGTCGGGCTCACTGCCCAGCACGTCCGAGAGCAGCAGCTCGTTGCCGTCCCAGTCGGTATTGAGCGGCTCATCGATTGAAATATCGGACTTGTGTACGTTGATTTTGCGAAGGTACATCAGTATCTCGTTTTCGATACAACGCGACGCGTAGGTTGCGAGTTTTATGTTCTTTTCGGGTCTGAAGGTATTGGCGGCCTTTATAAGTCCTATAGTGCCTATCGAGATAAGGTCGTCAACCGACACGCCCGAGCTTTCAAATTTTTTGGCTATATAGACCACGAGGCGCAGATTGTGAACTATCAGATGCTCGCGCGCCGCTTCGTCGCCCTCGAGTATTCTCTTTAAGAACATTTCCTCCTGCTCCTTTGTCAGCGGCTCGGGCAGCGATTCGGGGCCGTTTATATAATCAACCTCGGTGTCGAAAAGAATTGATCTGAGCTTTAAGAAAAGCTCCTTTATTTTCTGAGTTAACAAGCTTATTCCTCCCTGTTGAAATGTTCGTTTATTATCACGGGACAGTCGGGGTTTACGGGGCTTCTGCTCTCGGCAAGAAGCACATTGCTGAATTTCACGTTACCCACGGTCATTTCTTCAAGCTTAATCGCAGCGAGCAGAGACTGCGACGAAACCGTGCTGACAGGAATTAAGCGTATGCGCTCGAAATCCTTTGTGACACCCGCGGTCTGCTTTTCAATCAGCGCGTAAAGACTCTCCCCCGCCAGCTTTTCGGTAACGCTTTTGTCGGCAATTATCACCGCCTCACCCGAGAAGCCGTCGGTAAGCGTGTTGCCCGTGTCAACGAGCGCGCTGACGCTCACGCTTTTCATACGGTGGGTGAGCGTGACGCTGACGGTCTTTTTCGGCGGTGAAATATGCCTTACAAACGCCGTAATCAGCCTTAAAACGAGATAGCACGCAGCCGACAGAATAATAAGCAGCTTGACATCAATGTCGAAGTAAACGACGAAATTGTTATAGAGCATTTTGTCGGGCTTTACGAAAAACCACAGAGCGAGCATAAGTCCCGCGAAAATGAAATTAACCAGCAGAAATGCCGCCGTATATTTCAGAAAGCTCTTTACGCTTTTCGGTTTGAATGCGACGAGCGTAATCACTGACAGCACCGCTATATTCAGCACCGCTCTGGCGAAACCGGGCAATGTGTCAGCAAAGATTATAAGCGAGTAAAGCGCACCGATAAACGACGCCGCCAGCAGTCTCGGCGTTTTCACATCACAGTGCAGTATTCTGCGCGCGCCAGACAGCAGCAGGCAGTTTATAAAAAGATTTGTAGCCAGCAGAACGTCAACATAAACCGTCATATTATCACCGCAAAAAAATAAACCCTTATGCCATTATAAAGGCTAAGGGTTTAATAATTTGTCATATTTGGTTTTAACGCTTTGATTTTCTGAGGTAATCCTCAAGTATGAGCACCGCGCTCACCGCGTCGACCACCGCCTTGCGCTTTGCACCGCGTGTATCGGTCGCGTTCAGGATATTGTGGGCGCTTACGCTCGTCAGCCTCTCGTCCTGAAAAACAACCTCAATACCGCTTTTTTCTGCGAGAAGTCCGCCGAATTCACGGACAGCTTTGGCGCGGAAGCCCTCGCTGCCGTCCATATTCTTAGGCAGTCCGACTACTATTCTCTCAACCGAACGTTCAGCCGCAACAGCGCAGATTTCGTCAATCAGCTTTTCGCGGTCGTCGGTTGTTATCACCTTGACGGGCGAAGCGAGCATTTCAAACTTGTCACAGACGGCAAGTCCCGTGCGCTTATCGCCGTAATCAACCGAAAGTATAACCATAGCTTAACCGCCGCCCTCGGGGTCGGGCGCAGGCTGGGTTTCGGGAGGCGGAGCCTGAGTTACGGGCTCGGTAGGCGCAGGCTCGGTCGCAGGAGGCGCCGCAGTAGTCTCGGGCGGCTTCGCCGTAGCGGGATCGGTCGGATTTGCGGGCTCGACTACAACATCGGGATTCGTCTCATCCTCGGGAACTCCGCAGCCGACGCAACGACCGGGCATATTGCGAGCCGAATACCATCCCATCGCCTTGCTCGCACAGTGGTCGGTTGCAAGAAGTCCCGACTGAGTGCAGTACGCCGCCTGCTTGACAAGCGAGGAATAAAGCTGGAAGTTCTTTGCCGAAAGTCCCGTATGGATTCTCGTCATAACTTCCTTGAAAATACGGCCCGCGGGGTTCGCCTGAACGTATTTTGAAAGCGTCTTGGGCTGGTCGCAGCCGTACCATACAGCCGCTACATAATAGGGCGTGCCGCCGATGAACCAGCGGTCCTTGTCGTCCGTCGTGGTACCGGTCTTGGCAAAGGTCTGGAAGCCGGGTATGCCGTAAAGGCGGCCGGTTGAGCTGTGCGCCGCGTCGGTAACGACGGTCTGAAGCAGCTTGTTCATTACGTCGGCGGTGTCAACCGACATAATCTGCTCGCCCTCATCGTTGTCGTCGTGCTGGAAGTATATCTTGGAGCCGTTGGCATTTGTAACCTTGTAATAAGCGTAAGGCTTGAAATACTTGCCGCCGTTGCCGAAGGTGGCGAACGCCGCCGCCATCTCAACGGTATTGACGCCCTTTGTAAGACCGCCGACCGCAAGAGGCGCATACGCCATATCGTTTTCAACAAGTGTGTTAAGGTGGAATTTTTCCTTACCGAATTTCCAGCAGCGCGATACGCCCATCTGACGTACAAGCTGTGCAGGAACGGTATTGTAGGAAACCGCCAGTGCAAGCTGAACGGAAATGTGGCTGTCGGGCGAACCGTAGTCGCCGCCGTAGTTGTGCGGCCAGAGCTTGCCGCCGACTGTAAAGCCGTAGTTGGTGACCTGAGTGCCCCATGTTACGAACTTGTCCTCAATGGCGGGCGTGTAAACCGTAAGCGGTTTGATTGACGAACCGGGCTGACGGTTTGAAAGTGCGCGGTTAAGACCTCTGTTCTCGGTCTTTTCACCGATGCCGCCTACAATGGCAACTATTCTGCCCGTGTAGTCCATAATCGTCATCGCCGACTGCGCGTCGGGCACGTTGGCGTTATATTCGGGCATAGAAATACGGTTAACGTAAACGTTTTCAAGCTCTGCCTGAATCTTCTGATCAACCGCGGCGTAAATTCGCAGACCGCCGCTGTAAATGAGCTTGGAGGCCTGTGAACGCGTATAGCCCTGATCGACAAGATCGGAGATAACGCTTGAAATAACGTAGTCAACGTAATAGCTCTGGATAACCTTTTCCTGAGCGGCGGAAGGTGTTTCGGAATTGCCGCTGGGTACGTACTTGTCGGAGTTGGTGAGAATCAGCTCGTAATTCTTCGCCTCTTCGTACTCCTCGTCGCTTATGTCACCCGCAAGGTGCATATAGTAAAGGCAGTCGATTGTACGCTTCTGGCTGTCCTCAAAATGCTTGAGCGGATTGAATTTCGTGGGATTCTTGGTGATGCCCGCAATGCAGGCACACTCGGTATAGTTAAGCTCGTCGAGCTGCTTGCCGAAATACTTCTCTGCGGCAGTCTTTACTCCGTAGCAGCCGTTGCCTAAATAAACGGTGTTGAGATAGGCTTCAAGGATAGTAGCCTTTGATGCGTTCTTTTCAAGGTTGAGCGCGTTTAGTATCTCGTAGAACTTACGGTTGATGGTATAGCCGTTCTCACCCGTAAGGTTTTTTATAAGCTGCTGAGTCAGAGTCGAGCCGCCGCCGCTCTTACCGAAGGAAAGAACAGACTTGAACGTACGTATCCAGTCAACGCCGCCGTGGCTTTCGAAACGCTTGTCCTCAAGGTCAATATATGCCTTCTGCAGCTTTTCGGGAATATTGTCAAGGCTTACCCACACACGGTTCTGCTCACCGTGAAGACGCGTGAGCTCCTCGAACTCATTGTTCTCGTTATACGCGTAAATGATAGTGGTCTGAGCCTGATTTTCCTTGTATTCCTCAATGTTCATCTGGGCTTCGCCGTTGACGTAGTCCGAGCAAAACTTGAGGTAATAACCCGCAACGAAGCAGAAACAGAGCGCAGCAACAAAGACCAGCGATAAAACGACGGTCAGAAACTTGCGAAGCTTCGGATTCATCGGCTTCTTATTCTTTTTCGGCTTTTTTTCCTTATTCTTTTTCGGCTTATTAACCTTAAGCTTGGGGAGCTTTACAGCCATAAAGAATACCTCCGTTAGCGGGAATAATTTTTCTCAAATAGTTATTATATCACAATAATATTATTTTTACAATATATTGTCGTTTAATTTCTTAAGAACAGCTCCTCAAGCAGAGCCTTCGCGTCGTTCTTGTCAAACGAACCGGGAGTATTGATGAAGTTCTTTACGTTCTGCCACGGCTCTGTGAACTGTTCAATCTGCTCGGCGGTCATTGAAATTTTACTCGTATCGACAAGCGCATTTATAATGCTTTCGAACTCAAAAATGCTCACGCCCAGCCCCGAGAGAAAATGCGTGGCTTCGGCGTTTCTGAACTCAAGAGCGCGTCTTACAAACGCGGGTAAAAATGCACCGCAGGCGAAGCCGTGAGGCATACCGTAATTCTCGGTCAGCACATATCCGACTGTGTGCGGGAAGCAGGTGCCCGTTATATTGAGCGCCATACCCGCGTAAAGCGAAGCGTAATAAAGCTCGTCGCGCATGGCGTCGGTCGGCAGAGCGGAATTCTCATAAAAGAACTTGAGACCGTCCCAGATAACGGGAATTGCCGCCTTGGCAAACTCGCGCGAAATACTGTCAGCTTTATTGGAAAACAGGCTCTCAACCGCGTGCGAAAACGCGTCAACCGCCGTAGAAACGGTAAAATGATACGGCACGGAATAGGTGTAGGTCGGGTCGGCAAAGGCGACCTTGGCGTAGTAATTATCGCCCGAAACGCTCTTCTTTTTGCCGTCTGTTCTTGTCAGCACGCTGACGCCCGTAACCTCGCTGCCCGTGCCCGCGGTAGTGCCGATAAGTATAACGGGCAACGGCGGAAGCATAAGCGGTTGAGTGTAGATATCGTCGGCTTCAAGATGCTTGTTGGAGGCATAGACCGCCGCAGCCTTAGCCGCGTCGAGCTGACTGCCGCCGCCGATGCCGACTATAAATTCTGCAGAATAATCCCTTGCCGCCTTGCCTGCAGCAACGCAGTCCGCGGTTTTCGGATTCTGCGTAATTGTATCAAATACGCCGTAAGTAATTTCAAGCTCATCAAGCACTGCTTTAAGGTCTGTCAGCGCACCGCTTAATCTTGCGGAGCCTTCGCCGCAGACTATAAGACAGCTTCTGCCGTAATAGCTGAATATTTCCTTATGGTTTTTCACTGCGCCCTTGCCGCCTATCACGCGGACGGGCATATTGAAATTAAAATCCATATCAGTACTCCCCTGCAGCCTTTTTCTCAAAATAGTCCGAAGTGGTCGGAATTACGAAATTGATTGCCTTTTCAAGCACCTCAAAGGTCGATTCGGTAACCGTCTCACACTCGCCGTCAACGTTGACCGAAGCGGGTTTTTTCGAGATAATCTGCATCTTCTTGCCCCTTACGAACTGAGTGTAGGGCCACGAAAGATGCTCGCCGCGCTTGTATTCGTTGACAAGTGTCGCAAGCTTAAGCCTTCCGAATTCCTTGCGTACAAGTATGCAGTCGAGAAGGCCGTCGTCAAGTATCGCCTTCGGAGCGCCCATATATCCGCCGCCGTACCAGCGCGAATTGGCGCACAGCGCAAAAATCGTCTTGCCCTCATAGATAACCTTGTCGTCAACCTTGACGGTGAAATCACCGCCGAAGCGGCGAAGCATGGTATGGAAAAGCGCAACGGTATATGCGAACTCGCCGTTGACGCCGGGTATCTTTTTCATGTTCGCCTGGTCCGCGCAAACCTCCGCGTCAAAGCCCATGGAACACTGGCTGATGGCAACCTTGTCGCCCGCCTTAATCAAGTCAAACTGAGTAATTGTGCCGTTGACCTGAGCATCAATGTCCTGAAGCTTTTCACGGTCGCCGAGTATTCTCGCGAAATCGTTGCCCGAGCCGAGCGGGATTATACCGACGTTTACATTTTTATATTTATACGCGCCGTTGATAACCTCCCAGAGCGTGCCGTCGCCGCCGCAGGCGAAAAACGTATAGTCCTCGCCCGTGTAGGCAAGCTTTTCGGTGTACTGTTTCGCGTCTCCGCCGAATTTAGTCAGATATAGCTCTGCGTCAAGCTCGGGATGGGCGGCAAGATAAGCCTCAACCTTCGGGATGAATTCCTTTGCTATCTTGCCCTTTCCGGCTGCAGAATTAAGAATAAAAACGTATTTCATTTTCAATTCCCCCTATTTGAAATACATATAAAGCTGGCACTTTATCATGCCGTTGTAAAGCTTGCGTCTCTTGTCCGCCTTGCGTCCGAAATACTCCTCGAAGTCCTCCTGCGGATTGATAATCGAGTAGCTGAAGCCGTGACGCTGAGGAAATACCCTTCCGAGCGTTTTAATAAGCTCGCATACCTCCCTGTCGGTGAGCATTCTCTCACCGTAGGGCGGATTGCAGATTACCGTTCCCCTATCGGTGACGGGCGAAAAGTCTTTCACATCAGCTCTCTTTAAGTCTATGTAATCGCTCACGCCCGCGCGCATGGCGTTCTGCCTTGCGATTTCAAGCGCGCCCCTGTCAATATCGGAGCCGTAGGCGTGAAAATCGCTTTCGGTTATGACGAGCGATTTTGCCCTCTCTCTTTCCTCGTCGAAGACCTTGCTGTCAATCTGCTCAAAGCGTTCCGCAGAGAAATTGCGGTTGACACCGGGCGCTATGTTATGAACGAGCATCGCGCCCTCAATGAGTATCGTGCCCGAGCCGCACATCGGGTCGTAGAGCGTGTGATACGGGCGAAGCCGTGAAAGGCTGCACATAGCCGCCGCAAGCGTTTCCTTCAGGGGCGCGTCGTTTGCCACGGGACGGTAACCGCGCTTGTGCAGTCCGTTGCCCGTTGTATCTATGAGCAGATGCACCTGATTTTTGATTATCGAAAACTCAATCTGATGCTTTGCGCCCGTTTCCTCAAACCAGTCGGTATGATAGACAGCTTTAAGCCTTTCGACAACCGCCTTCTTGATAATCGCCTGACAGTCGCGCACGCTGAACAAATCGGAATTCACCGAATAACCCTTGACGGGAAATTCGTCGTATTTCGTCAGCCACTGCTCCCACTCCAGAGCCTTCGTCCCCTGAAACAAATCCTCGAACGAATGCGCCTCAAACGAGCCGACATCGATATATATTCTCTCGCTGTAACGCGAGCAGATATTGGCTCTGGCTAAAATAATTTCGTCGCCCTCGAAAAAGACTCTGCCGTTTTCGGCAAGCACGTTTTCGGCGTCCATTTTCTTTAACTCGTCGCTTACCAGACCTTCAAGACCGAAGATACACGGCGCGACCATTTTTATCTTCATACTACACATTTTCAACCGCCGCTTTTTCAACGGCAAGCGCCTTGTTATAAAGTTTCATATACTCCTCAAAGCCTTTTACATCGGCTTCGTCGGGCTCAACGGTTGTGCTTTCGGCGTTTGCGAAAACTCGGTTTTCAAGATAGCTGTCAAGGGTTTCACCTTCACACTTGTTAAGCATATATGCCGCAAGTATTGCCATACCCCACGGGCCGCCCTCGCCCGCGGTTTTCATAACCGTAACCTTTGTGTTAAGAGCGGCAGCGGTAATTTTTGCACCTACGCCCTCGGTCTTGTAAATTCCGCCGTGTCCCGAAATGCTCTCGAGCGAAACACCCTCATTCTTGAAGAGCAAATCGTTGCCGTTTTTAAGCGCGGCAAAGGCGGAATAAAGCTCATTTCTCATAAAGTTTGCAAGGTTGAATTTTGCTTCGGGAGTTCTTAGCATAAGCGGTCTGCCCTCGGTAAGGTCCGAAACGGGCTCGCCCGAAATATAGTTGAACGAAACCACACCGCCGCAATCCTTGTCACCCTCAAGCGCCTTGAAATAGAGCAGGTCGTAAAGCTTTGACTTCGGAATGTCCGCTCCCGCTTCGCCCAGCACCTCGCCGAAAATCTTAACCCACGCGTCAATGTCGCCTGTGCAGTTGTTGCAGTGTACCATCGCAACGGGCTTGCCCGCAGGAGTGGTGACCATATCAATCTGAGTATATACGCGGCCCAGCGCCTTTTCGAGTACAACCATTGAAAAGATGCTCGTGCCCGCGGAAACGTTGCCCGTTCTCACCTTAATACTGTTCGTGGCAACCATGCCCGTGCCCGCGTCACCCTCGGGAGGACAAAGCGGAATACCTGCTTTCAGGTCGCCGTCGGGGTCGAGAAGCTTCGCGCCCGCTTCGGTGAGGCAGCCTGCACTTTCGCCTGCCGTGAGTACCTTCGGGAAAAGCGTTCTCATATCGAAGTCATAGCCCTTTGCCGTAACAAGCCAGTCGAATTTCGCCATCATTTCGGTATCGTAATTATTTGTATCGGAGTCAATCGGGAACATACCGCTCGCCTCGCCTACGCCCGCGACAAATTCACCCGTCAGAAGCAGGTGAATATACACCGCAAGGGTTGAAAGTCTCTTGAGGCGCGGAAGATGCTCCTCTTTGTTCAGTATTGCCTGATAGAGGTGCGAAACGCTCCAGCGCTGCGGAATGTTGAAGCCGAGTTCGCGCGTCAGTATATCGCTCGATTCGGCGGTGATTGTATTTCTCCACGTGCGGAAGGGAACGAGTAATTCATTGTTTTCGTCGAGTGCGACGTAGCCGTGCATCATCGCCGAAATGCCCATAGAGCCTGTCTCGGTGAGGGTTACGCCGAATTTGTCCGCGACGTCCTTTTTAAGCTCCTTGTAGCAGGTCCTGAGTCCCGTGAAAATGTCATCAAGGCTGTATGTCCACACGCCGTTTTCAAATCTGTTTTCCCAGGTATAGCTGCCCGATGCAATCGGGTTTGACTGCTCGTCTATGAGCACCGCCTTTATTCTGGTTGAGCCGAATTCAATACCTAAGCTTGTTTTCTTAAAATCCATAAGTACACCTCATATAACGTAAAATCCCAATATTCCCGAAAGTATTCCTATCGCCGCGCCCGCAAGCACGTCCGACGGATAATGCACGCCGCCGACAACCCGCAGAAGCGCCATCACAACTCCGATAACGAAGAACGGAACCGACGCGCCCGCGCCGAAGACGTACATAAATGTCATCGCTATAACGAACACCGAGAAAATGTGGCGGCTGGGCATCGACTCACCCTGTTTTTCCTTGACGAGAAGCGGCCTGAATTCAAGCGCCTCGTAGGGTCTCGGACGGTCGATAACCTTCCGCAGTCCGCTGACGAAAACGAACATACTGCCCGGTACAATCAGCGCGCGCCAGAAATGCTCACGGCTGAATATAAGCACGTACAGCATCAGCGCGGGATAGGCGACGTAAACCAGCCCCGTAAGCGCGAGGTTGAGAAGCCGCACAAACTTCACCGTCTGTTTGTTTCTGCGAAACGGTCTGCTGATTTTTCTGTATAACTCTCGGTTCATAGCTCTCTCCCCAAATTACTCTTAACTTTTAGTATATATTAAAATTATTATACTTTCAATCTATTTTTGTGCTTTTGTTTGACAATTTTCGATTTTAATATATACTATATATAGCATTGTGAGGATTGGAGATGTCAAAATGAAGCAGTATTCCCCCAACAATAACTATTCCGTTCGCAATCCGCAGAACAAGCAGCATCAAAAGGAAAAAAGGAATTTTCTTATCATTGTTGCCTGCCTTCTCGCGATACTTGTAATTGCGGGCGTAGCGATGCTCATCAAGCACAGTAACGATAAGAAAAACGCCCAACCCGTTGACAATACCGTTTCGCAGACAGTAGCCGAAACCGTAAGCGATGAACCGACGAGCGAAGAGGCTGAAACCGAGGAAGCTTCGACCGAAAGCACAACGGCAAAGGCGCTTGAATTCGAGGTTACCGACTACTCGGCTACAATGTATGCCAACGAGGAGTTGAACGTCAGAAGCTCACCCGACGCAAGCGTCAGCGACAATATAATCGGCAAGTTTGAAAAGGACGACGAGGTCACCGTCACGGGCAAGTGCTCCAACGGCTGGCTCAGAGTTGACTACAAGGGCAAGGCGGGCTACTGCTCGGGTAATACGAAATACCTGCGAAGTGAAAACGAAACCGCCGCAGCACCCCAGAACACGAACACCGACACTAACAAGAAGAGCCCGTACTATATTACGGTCAACCGCACGCAGAATCTTGTCATAATTTACGGCAAGGACGACAGCGGCAATCACACCAAACCCATAAAGGCCATGGTCTGCTCGGTAGGTCTTAACGGCAAGACCGAGCTTGGTACCTTCCAGATCGGTCCTTCGGGCGGCAAGCCTGCAAAGGATCCGTTTCGTCTGCTTTCGGGCGGAGTTTACGGTCAGTACACGACGAGATTTAACGGCAGCATACTATTCCATTCGGTTCCGTATTTCACCAAAGACAAGGGCAACCTTGAATATGACGAATACAACAAACTCGGTCAGGCGGCTTCATTGGGTTGCGTAAGACTCTGCGTTGCGGATGCAAAATGGATTTACGACAACTGTCCCGAGGGCACGACCGTCAAGGTTTACGACAGCTCTGCGGCAGAGCCGCTGGCAAAGCCGACACCGATCAGAATTGACACAAACGATTCGCGCAAGGGCTGGGACCCCACCGACCCCGACCCGAACAATCCGTGGTAAGCTTCGCTTCCAAGCATTTTAACCAATAAAAAAGAGCCCGTCGGGGCTCTTTTTTATTATATCTTTTTAATGCGCTCTTGATGCTAAAAATACAATCAGCAGTATAATTCCGAGAGCCAGCAGAATAACCCAGCCGTTCCAGCCGCGTTCGTCGTATTCGCTGTTACTGTCGCCGCTTTCATTTTCGACATCCTTGAAAGTCTGTATCGTACGGACTTCTCTTCTTGGCTGTTGTGCAGCAGACCTTTTCGCCTTTTTGTATGAATTGAGAACCGCAAGCGGATCCCTGCCGCGGAGGATATCTTCGTGAAACGATTTCAAGTCGCTTAAATCATTTTCTGTGACTTCATAGCATTCGTTATTCTCCGGATGCATCATACAATTACGAAGCCATCTCAAATGCTTGAGCGTTTTAAGTTTACTGTTCCAATTCGGTTCTGCGAGCAAACCATCCCGCCCATGCGCATTCATTTCGTCAATATAACTTGAAACTCCATTGCCACCAAGCATATCACTACAAATTTTGACAACTGTCAAATACTCTTCTAAAAATTCGTTTTCAAGCGCGTTCATATCATCACCGAAAACAATATAACATATACTCTCGAAAAAAGCAATTTTGTATTAATCGGCTCTTTTTGCTAACAATATCTAAGGTGAAAAAGTAAAAGGAGTTTTGTTAATGAAAGCTACGGGAATTGTAAGACGGATTGACGACCTCGGACGAGTTGTGATACCAAAGGAAATACGCAGGACTTTAAGAATACGCGAGGGCGACCCGCTCGAAATATTTACGGCGGCGGAAGGCGAAGTGATTTTCAAGAAATACTCGCCAATCGGCGAGTTCACCCAGTTTGCCGCTCAGTACACCGAGGTACTCAACCGCGCCACGAATATGACCGTTTTTATCAGCGACCGCGACCGTGTGATTTCCGCTTCGGGCGTGATGAAGCGCGAGCTTATCGACCGCCGCGTTTCGCCCGAGCTGGAAAGGCTTATGGACGCGCGCGAAAACTATATCTTAAAGCCCGACTCCCCTGCCCTTAAACCCGTTATGAATAACGAGTGGGAGGCATCGGTGATGTTCACGATAATAGGCTCGGGCGACGTTTCGGGCGCGGTGGTGCTCATGCGCAACGACGACGGGCTGATGCCGTCTGCCACGGATATCAAGCTATGTCAGGTTGCCGCGTCATTTCTCGGAAAACAGACGGAAGCGTGAGTTATGAGTTATGAGTTATGATTGCTTCGCAAGTTATGAGTTATGAGTTGATAAATCGGTATAAAGAAAAAGCCGCAGTATTGCTAGGATATATATATATATATATATATATATTCTGGCATTTTCAATATTGTTTCATTTATTATTATGAGCTTACTATTCAGAGGATTGTATAAATTTATAGAAGCGGGGGAAGAAGATAAACGAATATTGGAAGAAGAGAAGAGGAAAAAGGAAAGAAAGTTAGCTGAATAAGAAAGAATGAAACAACAAATTAAGCTCATTCCAACGTTCGAGGAAGAATACGAAGGTTCAGATATGACGGGATTTTTCGATTAATTATAATTTCTGTTGACAT
>JAEEUJ010000198.1 GCA_016290515.1 Clostridiaceae bacterium | reverse complement strand
ATTACGACGCAGTGCTAAACTGTATCGGACTTCTCAATAAAGCCTGCGACGAAAACTATTCAGCGGCGCTGTATCTCAACGCGTGTCTTCCGCATCTTATCTGCGACGCGCTTAAATGTATGAACACGAAGGTTGTTCATATCAGCACCGATTGCGTATTTACGGGCGATAATTCGCCATACGACGAATATGCCGAAAAGGATGCGCCCGACAACTACGGCAAAACCAAGGCGCTCGGTGAAATCGACGGTAAGAATCACGTCACTTTCCGCACCTCGATAGTCGGGCCCGATACACGCGAAAACGGACCGAGCCTCGTCAACTGGTTTATGTCGCAGACGGGCAGCGTTACCGGCTTTTCAAATGTTATCTGGACGGGCGTTTCAACCTTGACGCTTGCAAAGGCTATGGAATACGCGGTTAACAGCGACTGCGAGGGCGTTTACAATCTTGTCAACAACGCCTCTATAAGCAAGTGCGATTTGCTCAGGCTTTTCAGCAGGTATCTGCGAAACGGCGAAGTGGAAGTCAACGAAAATCCCGAAAGCGTTTCCGATAAAACGCTTGTCAGCACAAGGGATTTCGGCTTCAATGTTCCGTCCTATGACGAAATGATAAAGGAATTAGGTGAGTGGATTGATTCCCATAAGGAATTATATCCGCATTACTTCAGATAAAGTGAGGAATTGATATGTCAAAGTTAAAGGTAATGACAATACTCGGAACAAGACCGGAGATTATCCGTCTTGCGCCGACCATCAAGTGCGCCGACAGGTATTTCGACCACAAGCTCGTACATACCGGTCAGAACTACGACTACACGCTCAACGAGGTCTTTTTTGAGGACCTTGAGCTTCGCGCGCCCGACTTCTACCTCAATGCGGTAGGTAAGAATTTAGGTGAAACAATGGGTAATATCATTTCAAAGTCCTACGACCTTATGCTTGAGGAAAAGCCCGACGCAATACTTATACTCGGCGACACGAACTCGGCATTGTCGGCAATTTCGGCAAAGCGCCTTAAAATCCCGATTTTCCATATGGAAGCGGGCAACCGCTGCTGGGACTGGAACGTGCCGGAAATGATAAACCGTACAATTGTTGACCATATTTCCGATATCAATATGCCCTATACCGAGCACAGCCGCCGATATCTTCTGAACGAGGGCGTTGACGGCAAGACTATGTTTGTCACGGGCTCGCCGATGCCCGAGGTATTCAAAATGTACTCGGACAAGCTCGATAAGAGCGACGTGCTTGAAAGACTCGGACTTGAAAAGAGAAAGTACATTCTGCTTTCCTCTCACCGTGAGGAGAATATCGACAACGAGGAGCATTTCATATCGCTTATGACGGCAATCAATGAGATAGCCGAGGAATATCAGATGCCCGTTATCTATTCAACTCATCCCAGAAGCAGGGACAGAATCGAAAAGAGAGGCTTCAAATTCCATCCGCTCGTACAGTCATTAAAGCCCTTCGGCTTCTTTGACTACAACAAGCTTCAGCAGAACGCATACTGCGTACTTTCCGATTCGGGTACTCTTTCCGAGGAGAGCGCAATGCTCGGCTTCCCCGCAGTGCTCATAAGAACATCTACCGAGCGCCCCGAGGTGCTCGACAAGGGCACGGTAGTCGTAGGCGGCATAAAGGGCGAGGACGTCAAGCAGGCTATGGATTTAGCCGTATCAATGTTTGACAATAAGGAGGAGACGGTACTTCCTCCCGATTATGAGGATACAAATGTTTCCGTAAAGGTCTGCAAGATTATTCAGAGCTACGCCAAGATAGTCAAGCTGACCGTCTGGAACGAGTTTTAATAAAGGAGAGAAAATTATGTCAAAGTATTCAGGAACACAGACCGAAAAGAATCTTCAGGCTGCTTTTGCCAGTGAGAGCCAGGCAAGAAACAAGTACACCTATTTCGCATCGAAGGCAAAGAAGGAAGGCTATGAACAGATAGCCGCACTTTTCTTAAAAACCGCCGACAATGAGAAGGAACACGCAAAAATGTGGTTCAAGGAGCTTGAGGGCATAGGCTCGACAGCCGAGAACTTAGGCGCTGCCGCAGACGGCGAAAACTTCGAGTGGACCGATATGTACGAGGGCTTTGCAAAGACAGCCGAGGCAGAGGGCTTTGCGGAGCTTGCCGAGAAATTCCGTGCAGTCGCCGCTATTGAGAAGCATCACGAGGAGCGTTACAGAGCGCTGCTTAAGAACGTTGAAACTGCAAAAGTATTCGAAAAGAGCGAGGTCAAGGTTTGGGAATGCCGTAACTGCGGTCATATCGTAGTCGGCACGAAGGCGCCCGAAATCTGCCCCGTATGCGCTCATCCTCAGGCTTATTTTGAGATTAACGCAGAGAACTATTAATACTGTTAATTAATACCGTCATGGGAGGGTGTTTATGAAAAAGAGAATAAGATTTCTGATAAACACCCTTGAAGGCGGCGGCGCCGAAAAGGTGCTTGTCAATCTTGTCGGCAATCTGCCGCAGGACGAATACGATGTAACCGTAGTCAGCGTAACGGGCGGCGTGTTTGAAAAGAGTCTGCCCGCTCACGTTAACTACAAAAAGATTGTTAAAACGAACAATCCGTTTCTCAAAAAGCTTTTTGAAAAGCTTGTCTGCAAGCTGCCGTATTCTGTTTTCAATTCACTTTTCCTAAAGGGCGAATACGACATCGAGGCAGCCTATATTCACGGCTTCCCGACAAGAGTTATCGCAAAGAAATGCGGAGGACGGGCTAAAACCCTCGCATTTGTCCACGGTGATTTTTCAAAGAAATTTTCCGTCGGCT
>JAEEUJ010000197.1 GCA_016290515.1 Clostridiaceae bacterium | reverse complement strand
CGTAAGAGTTGTAAAGCAGCAGGAGCTGCCCGACGGCAACTTCCCGACCTGTCCGTTCCCGAATCCCGAAATCAAGCAGGTATTCGAATGTGCCGTTGAGATGACCAGGGACGAAAAGGCTGACCTTATAGTTGCGACCGACCCCGATTGCGACCGTGTAGGCATAGCGGTGCTTGACAACGGCGAATACAAGCTTATGACGGGCAACGAGGTAGGCATTATGTTTACCGAGTATCTGCTTTCCTCGCTTAAGGAGCAGGGCAGGCTTCCCGAAAATCCGATAGTTGTAAAGACTATAGTTACCTCTCAGCTCGTAAGCGAAATTGCCAAGGATTACGGCGCCGAGACAGCTGATTTGCTGACGGGCTTCAAGTATATCGGCGAGCTTATCACCAACCTTGAAAAGAAGGGTGAAACCGACAGATTTATAGTCGGTATGGAGGAAAGCTACGGCTATCTTCGCGGCGCTCACGCCAGAGATAAGGACGCAGTTGTAGCTTCAATGCTTATCTGCGAAATGGCTGCTTACTACAAGTCAAAGGGCATCAGCCTTTACAATCAGATGCAGTCGATTTATAAGAAATACGGTATGTTCTTAAACTCGCTGCTCAACTTCGGCTTCGAGGGTGCAGCGGGCATGCAGAAGATGAGCGATATGATGACCTCGCTTCGCAATAATCCGCCTAAGACTATTGCGGGTGAAACAGTTGTCAGCGTTTCCGACTATCAGACTCACACCTGCACCGATACGGCTACGGGCAACGTTACCGAGATTAAGCTTCCGAAGTCCAACGTGCTTTCGTATAAGCTTCCGGGCGGCTCGGGTGTTATCGTAAGACCTTCGGGCACTGAGCCTAAGATTAAGATTTACATCACTGCGGTTGCCGAAGACCGTGAAAAGGCGGAAGAGAAAACAAAGCTTATTTCTGCCGATATGGAAAAAATAATGGGGATATAAAAATGTTGAATAAAAAAGCAATTAAAATTATATGTATTGTGCTTGCCGTACTTATGGCGGGCAGTGCGATTTCCGTTGCATTATACGTGCTGGCAGCAGGCGGTTTTTAATCATAATTTCAACATCTGTCAATTTATAACGGAGTTTATTGACAAACTTTGAAAAAATGCTATAATTAGCCTGATTTTAAGTAATTCCGATTATTCAGCGAGGTTTTACCAAGTGACAAACGCAAGGCCCGATTTGAACAGTAAAGAAGTTCTTGATTTGGTCAAAGCTGCCGGGGCAGGCGATGCGAAGGCTTTTTCACAGCTTGTTGTTCTGCTGACGCCCGTTGTACGCGCGCAGACAAAGCGGATTTTCGTCAACGGCAACCTCGAGGGCGACGACCTCTTTCAGGAGGGTATGTTCGGCGTTATGGAGGCTGTCAGGAAGTTCGACGCTTCACGCGGCGCATCGTTTCTGACCTATGCCAATCTCTGCATCCGTTCAAAGCTTCTTTCGGCTACGGGCGGCACGCAGGACGAAAACGTCCCGGACAGCGACGTCGAGAACGTCAGCTCCGACAACGAACAGTTCGCCTACTTTGAGCTGCTTGATTTTATTTCCGAGCGGCTGACGCAAAGGGAATTCATAACACTTAAGCTTTTTCTGAGCGGTTACAGTTATACCCAGATAGCCGAAAAGCTTGAAACCACACCGAAGGCGGTGGACGGTACGCTTCAGCGCGCCAGAAAGAAGCTTAAGGAGTATTTTCAGTAAGGTTTGCAATATGCCCGCACTCGATAGGAGAGCGCAAGCTGACGGTGCGAGTCCGTCCGGGTAAAAATATATTCAGCGAGGTTTTCACAATGTACGAAGACAAGACCCTCATTTGCAAGGATTGCGGCAACGAGTTCGTTTTCACAGCCGGTGAGCAGGAGTTTTACGCCGAAAAGGGTTTCGTAAACGAGCCCCAGAGATGTAAGGCCTGCCGCGATGCGAGAAAGAACGCAGCCAGAGGCGAAAGACAGATGTTTACTGCTGTTTGCGCAAGTTGCGGTGGCGAAGCGAAGATCCCCTTCCAGCCCAGAGACGACAGACCTGTTTATTGCAGCGAGTGCTTTGCTAAAATGAAGGAAGAGGAGAACGCATAAGATATATAATTTGAATTAAATTACATACTATGCAAAAAGCACAGTTCGGTTTTCCGAACTGTGCTTTCCTTTTATTCAGTTTAGAGTTATGAGTTATGAGTTATGAGTTATGAGTTATGAGTTTCGTTTAGCGAAAAGTTATTATATGACGCCCTGAAAACTTATAACTGCGCGCAGCGCATCATAACTTATAACATGCCTGAGGCATTCATAGCTTATTTGCCGAACATCATCAGCAGGAAGCCTGCAGCGACTGCCGAGCCGATAACGCCCGCAACGTTCGGGCCCATCGCGTGCATAAGCAGGTAGTTTGAGGGGTTGTATTTTCTGCCCTCGGTCTGCGCAACACGCGCCGCCATCGGTACCGCCGACACGCCTGCCGCGCCGATAAGCGGATTGATCTTACCCTTTGAAACGACGTTCATAATCTTTGCGAATATCACGCCGCCCGCCGTTGAGAAGCAGAAGGCGATTAGTCCGATAAAGATGATAAGCAGAGTTTTAACCGAGAGGAAAATCGTGCCCTCCGCCGTTGCTCCGACGGACACGCCGAGCATTATGGTAACGATATTGCAAAGCGTATTCTGAGCTGTGTCGGACAGCCTGTCCGTTGCGCCGCACTCTCTGAAAAGATTGCCGAGCATCAACATACCAATAAGCGGAGCCGCTTCAGTAATAATTAGTGCGACAAGCACCGTGACGACTATCGGGAAAACGATTCTTTCCTTTTTTCTGTCCTCACG
>JAEEUJ010000196.1 GCA_016290515.1 Clostridiaceae bacterium | reverse complement strand
GCTACTGTACCGTTGCTCTTGAAGGTGTAGTAAACATTACCTGTGGTCTCATTGACATGCTTATAGAGCTGCTCAGCTTCTTCTTCTGCCGTGCCCTGAACTTTCTGACCGTAGTAGGTAAGATAAATATCGTCGCCGGTCTTGTCAACCCACTTCTCATTCATCTCTTCGTTGGTGTAGGTAAGTCCTTCGGGAACTTCGAAACCGAAGAGCGGGAAGAGGCCGGGAAGCGCACGCGCAATATCGTTGAGAAGGGACATGAAGTTGTCTGTAAGCTGAATGCCGCTGTAGGAAATCTTTACGAATGTTGAAAGACCGCCTTCAACGAAGAACCAGTGAAGAAGTTTCTCAATCTTGGGGATGGGATATGTTTCTTCATCGGAATTGTATGTGATGGCGGGAGCGCCGTTCGCAACGCAGAGACCTTCGATAGCGCCGGTGATGGCGGTGAAAATCATATCCTGCATGATTGCGGTGTCGCCCTTGCCGTCATTGACGGAGGGATCGATATCAAGAAGGTCAATAAGAAGATCCTTGAGCAGGTCGGAAACCATGCCGCTGAGAAGAGCGTTGATGGCATTGTTGACGAGCTGATAGAAATTCATCTTTGCGCCGGCATCGGGCTGTCCGTCGCCGTTTCTGTCAACCGTAATGGCTTCGGCTCCGAGGCTTGCTCCGCCGGGATAATTGCCGATATCGGGAAGGAATGCCTCAAAATTCTCGCCGAGAACCGACTTGCCGCCGCTGGCAGCGTCTGTACCGGTACCGGTAACAAGCGCCCAGTTGACGATATTCTGGAGATCCGAGTCAACAGTTACGCCGGAGGGAAGAGCGCCTTCGGTATCAAAATCGCTGTTGACGAGCTTCTGATAGAGAAGCTTCTTCAGGAAACTCGGGAGATCCTCAAGGATGGGGCCGACGTTTTTAATACCCTTGATAGCTCCGTCAAGAGTACCGAATCCGATTGTACCGTTGGTAACCTTTGCGAGAGTTTCCTTGTTTCTGTCGAGGAATTTGATAAGGGCCATAAGGACCTGCATATCGGTCTGTGCGACTTTATCGCCCGAATAGTTGACGTTACGATAGACAATGTTGCCGTTGACGGCAAGGTCATCGCCGTAAAGACTCTTTATATCGCCGAGATTCAGACTGGTAACGATTCTGCCCGCAAGACCGGTAACGCCGATACCTATGACATTGATGTTTGCTACGTTCGAAATATAATCGCTGTCATACTGAATGGCATAAAGCAGATTATAAAGGAAATACATAGCGGTGTCGATGCTGGTAAGGTTGGCTTTGAGAGTAACCTTTGCATACCATTCATCTACAACCGGCGATTGGGAAAGGTCGAGAGCCGCTTCGTAGAGAAGGTTGTCAAGAAGGTCAAGGACATAGCCGGCACCCTGCTCGGCTGTGAACCTGTACTTCGAGACGCCGTCGGAATATGATTCCGGATACATGTTGGCTACTTCATAGTTATTATCTCTGGTCTTTGCAAAGGCGGTCGGAATACCGATGCCCATAACCATGATTGCAGCCAGAACAAGTGAAAGAACTTGTTTTGCCTTTTTCATAAAATGCACCTCCGTTGAATTTGCCGCCTGAGCGGCGTAAAAGCACATATACTTACGCCCTTAATATTATAAGCGCGTTATTGTACAAATCATACCCGAATATAAACTTTTTGTAACTAAATTATGAACAAATTATTAAGTTCGTCATATTGCCGGATTGAGGTTTCTTTGTTTGTGAACGTTGCATAAAAAACGCGCTTTTCCGCCCCTTCTCCTCAACGCAGACGGATTGGGTGAACAGGATTGAACGGCATCTGAATTTCATACATTCCGCAGGAATAACCGCCCGGAAAATATAAAAAACCGCCTCAGGGGCGGTTAAAAAACTATTTGACTATTTGTATTATATTGTGGTCCATACTGTCATACAAAGCATAAACATCATCAAAGGTCATTTCTTTATTCGCTTTATTATTCTTATAGACCACGCATCTCAGAGTATCATCGGAATCAATAAGCTTGTCGTTTTGTATGTCGCCGTGTACAACCTGATCCTTGTAATCGGTTTCGTCCTCAAAATACTTATAAGTAAGTCTGTAGTCAACCTTTTTATTCTTGAATTTAACTATTTCATAGATAATCAGACCCGAATACTCTTTTCTGACTACAATCTGTTTATTCTTCACGGTTTTTCCGAGCTCGCTCTCAAGCTTGGCTATATCCTCATCGACTTTGACCTGTCTCTCGGAAGCCTCTTTGGCCGACTGGGCTTCGCTCTCTTCAACGTATTTGCTGTAATCTTCCTCGTTTGTGATTATCATCTTCTGGCAGGAGCAGACGCCGAGAAGCACGAAGCACAGCAGCAATACCGATAACGCCTTTTTCATAATGATTCCTCCAATATATATTTATGTTGTTATTATGATATTACCGTATTTCACAAAGCTTGCACGGGGATAAACTTTATGTAACGGTTTTATTAATAATAAATTAACTGCGATGAGCAATAAAGCCCTCGAGCAGGCGCGGGAGCAGGGTTTCCGCTTCGCGCGCAAGGGAATAATCGCCGTTTGAGAGGCACCAGTCGCTGATAAGCGCCCTCTCGCACATTGCGTAAGCGCGCACGATTTCGTTGACGGACATTTCTTCGGCAAATTCGCCTTTTTCCTTGCCTTCAATCACAATCGAGCGAAGAAGCTTATAATATGTACGGTTATGGTCGAGCAGGTTGCGGTCCCCGCTTGAAATCAGCTGGGATGAATACAGACGGGCGAGCAGGTCCATCGAAACGGAATTCTCAATATGTCTGAAAAGCTCGCGGTTAAGATAAAGCAGCTTTGCAATC
>JAEEUJ010000195.1 GCA_016290515.1 Clostridiaceae bacterium | reverse complement strand
TCGCTCAAATATCAGCTTATTGATATGGAAAACGAGCACTTGCTTGCAAAGGGCATCTGCGAGCAGATAGGCGACGACAATGCCACCTTTACCCACAAGGTTCCCGACAACGAGGCTAAAAACATCAAAGAGCCCCACGCCATGGCAAACCACGGCGACGCTATCCAGCTCGTTCTCGACACTCTTGTAAGCGCCGACCACGGCGTTATCGCTTCAATGAGCGAAATCGGTGCAGTAGGTCACAGAGTTCTCCACGGCGGCGAAAAATTCTCGGCTTCCGTACTCGTTAACGACGCAGTTAAAGAGGCAATAAAGGAATGCTTCAAGTTCGGACCGCTTCACAATCCCGCAAACTTGAAGGGCATTGAGGCCTGCGAGGCAATTATGGACGTTCCTCAGGTAGCCGTATTTGACACAGGCTTCCATCAGACTATGCCCGACTACGCATATATGTACGCTCTCCCCTATGAGTTCTATGAGAAGGACGGCATCCGCCGTTACGGATTCCACGGAACCTCTCACAGATTTGTTTCGGGCAGATGCATTGAGCTTCTCGGCGGCAAGGCTGAAGGCACAAAGATCGTTACCTGCCATCTCGGCAACGGCTCGTCGATTTCAGCCGTTAAGGACGGCAAGTGCTTCGATACAACAATGGGACTTACTCCTCTCGAGGGTATTCTCATGGGCACGCGCTGCGGCTCAATCGATCCCGCAATCGTTCCGACTATTATGAAGTCTCACAACCTCACACCCGACGAGATGGATACGCTCATGAACAAGAAGAGCGGTATGCTCGGTCTTACCGGCACAAGCGATAACCGCACAATCGAGCAGAGAGCCAAGGACGGCGACGAGAGAGCAAAGCTTGTTGAGTCTATGCTCTGCCATCAGCTGACAAAGTACATCGGCGGCTTTGCGGCGGCTATGGGCGGCGTTGACGCGGTTGTATTCACCGGCGGTATCGGCGAGAACAATCCCCAGTACAGAACAAGAGTCGGCAAGCAGCTTGAATTCCTCGGCACAAAGGTTGACGAGGAAAAGAACGCCTGCAGAGGCAAGGAAGTTGAATTCTCCGTTGAGGGCTCAAAGGTCAAGCTGTTCGTAATCCCGACAAACGAAGAGCTTGTTATCGCAAGAGATACGCTCAACATTGTAAACGCTCTGTAATAAACAGATAAAAAAGATTAAAGCCAACGGTCAGATAACCGTTGGCTTTTTATTATCCTTTTCGGCGAGGGGTATGCCGAAAAGAATTATTCAAAAACAAGCGAGGACATTATATATTCGACCTCTGGTTTTGTGAATCCGATTATGAGAATACTTACATTTTTGCCGATAAGATTAAGGTTGTAGCCTCCGGCCTGATAGTAATCAAATGAATCTTCGGCAGTACCCTGCAAAGCAAAGCCATAACACTTGTATTCACCCGTATCAAAGGCTATAAGCTCTTTTGCTCCGGCAACCATAAAATACATACAGTTATAATACGCAAAAACTGCTGCTTTTTTTGAGAACGAGGAGAAAAAGCTGTATTTTGGAGGATCCTGCTTGCTGTATAGATAATACATAAACTCTTGATAATCATCCACACCGAAGCCAAGCTTTTTAACTCCGATTTTGTCCATAAATCTAACTATTTTCGGCTGACCGCCATAGGTTTCGGTGCTGAAGTCGAGTTTCGGAAGCGCCGCCTCAGTCTCAGGCTTAATATCGAATACCGCTATTCTCTGGTTTGTGGTTGTTTTAAGTTGATTCGGATCCGTCATCCAAACTGTAGTTGCGTCTTCGTTCCTTTCTATTTTAAACCCATTAGGCAGAGTGGTATATTTTTCGGGAACATTCAGTTTAACCTTGCCTACCTTTATTTGACCGTCTTTATGGTTATAAACATTCATTTCCATAACGGGCGTATGAACTTCTGAATTAGCATACTCATACTTGGCAAATGCAATCATTACATCGGGAAGCAGAATAACTGCTATTAATATCAAAGAAACAAGCGTTACAGCAATTCCTTTAAGAAGTGATTTTTTCTTAGTCTTTTTTAGTTTCCTGCCTGCACTTTCAACCGCCTTCTTTTCATCGTCATTGACGGGTGAAATCATAGGCTTTGACATAAGTTTTTTGTATTCCCTTGCGCAGTCCTCGCATTTATCAAGATGCTCACTGACGAGTATTCTGCTCTCATCCGAGCAGACTCCGTCAACGTAAAGCGGAAGCAAGTCCTTTATTACCTCGCACGAATATTTATTATCACTCATTATTATCACCTAACCTTTCGATTATTTCCTTTTTGGCTCTGTAATATGTTACCCTTGACCAGCTTTCGGTCTTTTCAAAGATCTCGGCAATGGTGTCAAAGGGCATTTCGCCGACCGCCCTCATATAGAATACATCCTTATACGGACTTGAAAGCGTCATAAGAATTTTTAGAATCGCCTTACTCTGCTCTTTTCGCTCAACCTCGGAATGAGAATCGTTGTCCGAAACGAGGAAAAGACAATTATCAATATTCTCGTTTGTCGGTTTTCGCTTCATTGAAACGAAGATATTATGAGCAATTCTGCAAATCCAGCTTTCCACCTTGCAGTCGCCTTTGAAGCTCTTATAGTTTTCAAATGCTTTAATAAATGCCTCCTGTGTGATTTCCTCGGCAAGAAGCTCGTCGAAGCAGAGGGAAACGGCATACTGCTTGACATATTTATAGTATTTTTTATAAACGATTTCGAAATCTTCCAAGCCTTTTCCCCCTTCCTTCATTTATTAGACGCAGTAAAACAGATTTTGTTACAGAAAAAATAAAATGTCAAACCGGAGTTTGTCGGGGCGTAATCCGTAGGGGCGGGCTTTGCCCGCCCGTCAAATAATGTGTAAACTACGGGCGAGCAAAGCTCGCCCCTACGTCTCTACA